>DASSGP010000172.1:0-24942 GCA_035693405.1 Rudaea sp.
CACGGCGACCCACAAAGTCATCGCGACGAGGCCACTGGCGCCATGAGCCGCCCGCTGCGCGTCGACGACAGCAACGGGAACGGCCGCGACATCGACCGCAGCACGCGCCTGGAATTCAGTTTCGATGGGCAAGCGATGTCGGGATTTGCCGGCGACACGATCGCCTCGGCACTGCTCGCCAACGGCGTGCGCCTGGTCGGTCGCAGCTTCAAGTATCACCGGCCGCGTGGAATCTTCACCGCCGGCGGCGAAGAACCGAACGCGATCGTCGACCTCCGCTACGCGCAGCGCCACGATCCGAATGCGCGCGCGACGATAGAACCGTTGCGCAACGCCATGACGATCCGCTCGACGCATGCGCGCGGCACTGCGCAGGGCGACCGGCTTTCGTTTCTCGATCGTTTCGCACGCTTCATTCCGGCCGGCTTCTACTACAAGACGTTCATGTGGCCGCGCTTTCGCCTGTACGAAAGCATGATCCGGGCGCTCGCCGGAATCGGCCGCGTCGATGCCGCGTCACGCGCGCCGCAATCGCGGCAACAGTTCTTGAATGTCGACTTGTGCGTCATCGGCGGCGGCGCTGCCGGCATTGCGGCAGCGCTGGCTGGAACTCGTGCCGGCAGAATGGTCTTGCTCGTCGACGAGCGCGCGCAAGTCGGAGGCTCGCTGCGCTGGCGCGACGCGCAAATCGACGGTGCCGCCGGCATCGACTGGCTGAGGGCGCGTGAACGCGACCTGCGCGCCGCCGGGGTGCGCATCATGACGCGGACAACAGCGATCGGGCTGTACGACCACAACGCAATCGTTCTCGTCGAAAAAAGCTTGCCCTCCGGGCGGAGCGCGAACGGCGAATGCCTGTGGCAGATCAGGGCAACCGATATCGTCCTTGCCACTGGCGCCATCGAGCGGCCGCTGCTGTTCGGCGACAACGACCGCCCCGGTGTGATGCTCGCCGACGCGGCGCTGCACTATCTGCGCTGTCATGCCGTGCGTTGCGGCGAACGCGTCGTCGTCGCGACGAACAATGATTCGGCTTACGAACTCGCTCATGCCCTGAACATGGCCGGCGCGCACTGCACTGTCGTCGACACGCGTGTGCTTTCGGGTCGCGCCGATGCAGCGCGCGCGGCCGGCATCGTTGTGCACCTCGGCGCCCCGATCGACTCTGCGCTCGGCCGAACGCAGGTCGAAGGTGCGCGGCTGATGTCAGGCACGACGATCGAGGCGGATCTGATTGCCGTGGCCGGTGGCTGGACTCCACTGATCCACCTGTATTGCCACGCTCGCGGCAAACCGCGCTGGGACGATCGCATTGGAGCGCTGGTTCCCGACGACCGCGTCGCCGGACTGCAGGTGGCAGGTGCCGCGAACGGCGCCCGCACGCTCGACGAGGCGATCGAACAAGGCAATCGCGCAGGCAGAGGCGCGACATCGTCTGGTCGCGCGCCGTTGTTTGGCAACCCTCAGCCCTCGGCCCTCAGCACTACACAATCAACGGACTTCTGGGGCGGCGCGCCCGATCTGACCGCCGCATCCGGCAATCGCCGCGTCTGGGTCGATCTGCAGCACGACGTGACGACCAAGGACATCGAACTCGCGGTACGCGAGAATTTTGCATCGGTGGAACATCTGAAGCGCTACACGACGCTCGGCATGGCGACCGACCAGGGCAAGACATCCAACGTAAATGGCCTGGCGATTCTCGCCGCGCAAACCGGGCGCGGCATCGATGCCGTTGGCGTTACGACGTTTCGACCGCCGTTCGTGCCGGTGTCGATGGCGACGATCGCCGGCGGAAACCACGGCGAGCTTCAGTCGCCGCTGCGCCGGCTCGCCGCGGAGACCGTGCATCGCGAGGAAGGCGCCTATTTCCGCGAGTACGGCAATCTGCTGCGCCCCGCCTGGTATGGGCGCGACGCGAGTGCGATCGCGCGCGAGCACCAGCACGCACGCAACGGTGTCGCGGTGTTCGATGCCTCGTCGCTCGGCAAGATTGAAGTCATCGGCACGCAGGCGGCTGCGTTGCTCGACTTCATCTTCTATACGCGCATGTCGACGCTGGCACCGGGGCGGCTGCGCTACGGACTCGCACTGGCCGAGAGCGGCGCGATCTTCGACGACGGCGTCGTCCTGCGCCTGGCGCGGGACCATTTCGTCGTTTCGTGTTCGAGCGGTCACTTGGCGGCGATGGTCGCGCATCTCGAGGAGTGGCGTCAGGACCGATTCGACCTCGCCAAGGTATTCATCCACGACGCGAGCGCGCATTGGGCAACCATCGCCGTATCCGGCCCGCATTCGAAGCGCGTCGTCGCGTCGCTCGATCTCGGCGTGCCGATGGATGACGTTGAACTACCGCACATGGCAGCGTGCGCCGGCAAGTTCGCCGGTCGACCGGCGCGCATCGCCCGCGTCAGCTTCACCGGCGAGCGCTGCTACGAAATCTCAGTGCCCGCGCGCCTCGCCGCAGACCTGTGGCGAAAAGCGCGCGTGGCCGGCGCCGAACCCATCGGTGTAGAAACTCTCGGCGTTCTGCGCGCAGAAAAAGGCTACATCTTCGTTGGCCAAGACACCGACAGCGAGACGATGCCACACGATATCGGCATGGGCGGCGCGCGCGACAAGCGCACAGATGCCTATGTCGGCGACCGTTCACTGTTCACGGCATTTGCCAGGCGCGAGCGTCGCAAGCAGCTCGTCGGCGTTGCCGCTTCCGGCGATCGGCCGATACCCGTTGGCGCTCACCCGGTCACCGAGACGAACGGCAAGCTGCGCAGCATCGGCTACGTGACGAGCAGTTATTTCAGTCCGGTGCTGGGCCGCCCGATTGCACTGGGCCTCGTCGAAGACGGACGACGACGCCTCGGCGAGGAATTGCAATTCGAACATCTCGGAGCACGCTTCAGGGGCACGCTGGTCGGACCGTGTTTCCTGGATTTGGCAGGAGCACGCCTGCATGCATGATCGCGGACAGTTCTGGTCGCCGGTTCCGGATTGGCCGCAGGTTTCGTTGCACGCTGCTGGCGTCGACGCCAGTCCCGTGGCCGTTGCATCGCTCTGTCTGGTCAGTGGTGATGTCAAACAATTTCTTGCGCAGCACGGCATCGGAGAAATCCTCGGGCCACGCCAACTTTGCGACGGTGACACCTACGCCTTGCGCCTCGCTCCGGATCGCGTGATGTTCGTCGGCGATGCGACTGCGCTCGAGACCTGCGCGGGTTTCACCAACGGCTGCGCAGTCACCGACGTCAGCGACGGGATCCTGATTTTCGACATCCACGGCCAGCGTGCGGTGGACTTGATGGCTCAAGGCGGCGAGTACCCGTTCGAGCACAACACTGTATTGCCGCACGAGTCAGCGGTGATGCAGTTCGCGGGATTCCGGCTGTCCGTATCGCGGCGCACGAATGGCTGGCGCCTGCACATCGAGCGCCCGTGGGCGCCGGCGCTGTGGCACTGGCTGCAGGCGCACATAGAGTCGAGCGAGTGTCCCGTTCCATAGAAAAGGTTGCATTCTTGATCACCTCTCCCCTTGTGGGAGAGGTCGACGCGCGGCCTCTTTCGGCCATCCATGGCCTTCGAGGCACTTGGGCTCCTGCCCGGCGCAGCGCGTCGGCCTCTTTCGGCCATCCATGGCCTTCGAGGCACTTGGACTCCTGTCCATCGGGAGAGGGGAAGGCGCCGCAGGCGCCTGCTACGCAGGCGCTCACCCTCTCCCCAACCCCTCCCCCATCAAGGGGGAGGGGCTCATGAAATCGCATTACCGCGTGGTCGTCATCGGCGGCGGAATTGTCGGCGGCAGCGTGCTCTACCATCTGACGAAATTCGGCTGGGCCGATGTCGCGCTGATCGAGCGCGCCGAACTGACCTGCGGCTCGACCTGGCACGCGGCCGGCGGATTCCACGCGCTCAACGACGACCCGAATATCGCTGCACTGCAGGGTTATACGATTCGCCTGTACGACGAGATTCAGCGCGAGAGCGGCGTCAGTGTCGGCATGCACATGACCGGCGGCATCAGCCTGGCCGCATCGACTGAACGCATGGAGATGCTCAGATCCGAGCGTTCGATGTACGAGACGATGGAAATCGAAACGCGCCTCGTGACACCGGAGGAAATTCGCGAACTGTGCCCGATCGTCGATGTGTCGAACCTGCAGGGAGGATTGTACGACGCGCACGAAGGCTACATGGATCCGCACGGCACGACGCACGCGTATGTCGGAGCAGCGAAGAAGCATGGCGCCGAGGTCATCCTGCGCAATCGCGTGATCGAACTGCGTCAGTTGCCCGACAGTCGCTGGTCCGTCGTGACCGAAAAAGGCACGATCACGACCGATCATGTCGTCAACGCTGCCGGACTGTGGGCGCGAAAGGTGGGCAACATGGTCGGCGTCAACCTGCCGGTCACGCCGATGCAGCATCACTACCTGGTGACTGAAGACGTGCCCGAACTCGTCGCACTCGATCGCGAGATCGTTTCGATCACGGATCTGGAGGGATTCACGTACCTGCAGCCGGAACGCAAGGGTGTGCTGCTCGGCATCTACGAACGCGACCCACGGCATTGGAAGGTCGAGGGCGCCGATTGGGATTTCGGCATGGATCTGCTCCCGCCCGACGTCGACCGCATCCTGCCCGAGTTGTCGATCGGCTTCGAACGCTTCCCGGCTCTGCAGAATGTCGGAATCCGGCGCTGGGTCAATGGTGCGTTCACCTTCACGCCGGACGGCAATCCTCTTGTCGGCCCGGTGCCGGGAAAGAGGAACTATTGGGTCGCCTGCGGCTGCATGGGAGGATTCTCGCAAGGCGGCGCGATCGGCCTGACCCTGGCGCAATGGATGATCAACGGCGATCCCGGCGCCGACATTTTCGGCATGGATGTCGCGCGCTACGGTGCGTTCGCCGCCGAGGATTCATACCTGAAGGACATGACGCGGCAGTTTTATGCGCGGCGCTTCGTGATGTCGTATCCGAACGAGGAATTGCCCGCCGGCCGGCCGCTGAAGGTCTCGCCGTGTTACGACGCGCTGAAGTCCGAAGGCGCCGTGTACGGCTGCACGTGGGGAATGGAGACACCGCAGTTCTTTGCAAGGGGGCAATCCGGTTTCGTCGAGCAGCCGACGGTGCGCCGCTCGAATGCGCACGACTTCGTTGCTGCCGAAGTGCGCGCGACGCGCGAGGCCGCCGGCATGTTCGAAAGCGCGGTGTATGCGCGCTATGAAGTGTCGGGTCCCGGCGCTGCGCGATGGCTCGATCATCTGCTCGCGTCGCATCTGCCGCGCGTCGGCCGCGTGCGCCTCGCGCCGATGTTGAGCCCGAACGGCAAACTCACGGGCGACCTGACCGTGAGCCGCCTCGCAGACGATCGCTTCTGGCTGATCGGCTCGTACTACCTGCAAGCATGGCACGTGCGCTGGTTCGACGATCACCTGCCTTCGAGCGGCGTCACGTTGCGCAATCTTTCCGATGCATGGATGGGCTTTGCGATGTCGGGGCCAGCCTCGCGAGAAATCGTTTCGCGCCTGACCGATTGCGACATGTCCAACGCCGCCTTTCGATTCCTGAGCTGCGGCGAAATGCCGATGGTCGGCGCGAACGCTGTCGTCGCGCGGTTGTCGCTGACTGGCGAGCTTGGCTACGAGATCAATGTGCCGGTGACCCATCAGCACGCGTTGTACGAAGCATTGAAGAAGGCAGGCAGAGATCTCGGCCTGCGCTCGATTGGCAACCGCGCACTCGACAGCCTGCGCCTGGAAAAAAGCTACGGCATCTGGAACAGCGAGTTCACACAGTCGTGCACGCCCGGCATGTCGAACCTCGCTCAACACGTGGATTTCGACAAGGGCGAGTTCGTCGGCCGCGATGCCGCGCTGCGCGAACGCGAAATCGGCGCGAAGCAGAAGCTCGTGACATTGCGCATCGATAGCGCCGATGCCGATGCGTCGGGGTTCGAGCCGGTGAAATGCAACGGCAGGCTTGTCGGCTGCGTCACGTCCGGAGCCTACGGACACTTCGTGAAGCAAAGTCTCGCGCTGGCCTATGTCGACCGCGACATCGCAATCTCGATGCCGGAACTTACCGTCGACGTCATCGGCGAACGGCGCGCGGCACGCATCCTTCGCGAGCCGGCCTACGACCCGGCAGGGCTGCGGTTGCGCAGTTGAGCGTGACGTTGAAGACGGGCCCCGCATCGGCACGGTGAGCCATGCGCCGACCAGGTACAACCCGGCCATGCGCAGTCCGTTGCGGCGCTTGAGTCCTTCCGAAAAGACCACATTGGCTGGACATCCCCCCGATTGCTGATGTTGCCGCCCAACTCACGGCGCTCGGTCTACTCGCCTTTGCGAAACGCGGCAAGATTCGCGCGGTACGCAATCATGGTTTCGCGCAGCTTCGGATCGTTCCAGACCGAGAGCCACTCCGGATCCTGGCTGACTTCCTCGGGCATTCGTGCGCCCTGCGGACCGCCGTGCAAGGGGGTTGTCGCCTGATAGCACGCGCCCTGGAGCGACTCCAGCGCCGCGGCTGTCGCCTTCGGAATGTCGATCGAATAGTTTGCGTACAACGCCGCGACATCCTCGGGAAACACACCGTCGGCCAACCATGCTGGCCGACTTACCTCGAGTTTTGCTTTTGCCAAATCGAGTTCGCGCTGCTCGCCAGCAGCAGCCAGCAATGCCACGCGCGCTATCAGACAAAAGGAATCCTCGGTTTCGCAGAACGAGGTAACGATTGCGCGCGCCTTGTCGATATCGCCGAGGCGCAGATACGGCCCAATCATTGCACCGTAGGCTCTGCGGCCGCCGCCAAGCTGGATTGCGCGCTCATTCATCGCCAGTGCCTCACGGAAACGGCCCTGCATGTTCAGGATGTATGCCAGGTCCATGGGGTGCACGAACGACAGCGGATCAAGCGCCATCACTTGTCGTTTCATGCGTTCTGCCCCGCGCAGGTTCGCTACGCTCTCCAAGTTGTCACCAGCGAAGTTCAGCACTTCGACGTTGCCCGGCGCCAGCGACAGTGCCCGCTCGAAGTCGGCACGCGCGGCCACTTCCTCGAACCGAATCGAGTGAACCATGGCGCGCACCAGATAAGCTTCGGCGTTGTTGGCGTCCAGGAGCAACGCCTGTTCGCTGCCGGTAAGCGCGAGGGCTGCGGCTTGCGGTAGCGTCATCGAGCCGGTGTATAGCGGGGCGAGCATCAGCGCCAGGGCACGGCCGGAGTGCGCCGCACTGTAGGATGGATCGCGCGCGATAGCGCGATCGTAAGCCGCGATCCCCTGCGTGATGCTGTCGCCAAGCCGGCGTGCCACGAGCGTACGCGCCTGCAGATAATCATCGTACGCGGTAGGGTCGGCTATCTTGGGCAACGCCGGCGACGCGGGCCGGCCGCTCAACTTTGCCTGCAGCGCTTTCGCAATGGCGGTCGAGATTTCGTCCTGCACCTTGAACACGTCGCCGGCATCGCGCTCGAATGTCTGCGACCACAGGTGAAATCCTGTCGTGGTCTTGATCAGCTGCGCGGTGATGCGCAGACGCGTGCCTTGCTTGCGCACGCTGCCCTCGAGCACATGCGCGACGTTGAGCTTGCGGCCGATATCGGCAACGTCGAGATTCTTGCCATTGAACTGGAACGCTGACGTGCGCGCCGCGACCATGAGGTCGGGAAACTGCGCGAGCTGGTTGAGAATTTCCTCGGCAATGCCTTCGGAAAAGAACTCCTGCGCCGGATCGGAGCTCATGTTGAGGAACGGAAGCACGGCGATGGACCTGTCGCCGTTCGACTGGACCAGCGCATCGACGCCACCCTGCTTGCGCGCCTCGGCAAGTTTTTCGGTCGTCTGCTGCTGTTCCAACGCATCGCGCCGCGGCGCGAGCACGAACTTGTCGAACGCGAAGTAACCGAGCGCCAGCGCGAGCGCGACCATGATCGTGCGGTCGAGCATCCGGCCGGTGTGCGGCATGATCGACTCGCCGCGCTCGACATCTTTCTCGCGCTTCAAGCCCCCGGGTGTCAGCTCAAAAACCCATGAGAACACCATTGCTGGAACGAACCCGATCGCCAGTACGACGATCGCGACGCGAAGCGCCCACGACGGGAAGTCGAATGCCGGCAGCAGCGTGCCCGCGACCTGCACGACGAACCACGCACCGACCAAGTACAAGCCGGCCATGCGCAATACGTTGCGGCGCTTGAGTTCTTCGAAGAATCTCATCACCCGGCCTCCGGGGATGCGCGAACGGCCGCCTGATCATCGCAGATTCACCCGATGCCGGTCACCCACCGGCAGCTGCCCGCCTACTCGCCCTTGCGAAAGGCAGCAAGATTCGCGCGGTACGCGGCCATCGCCTCGCGCAGCCTCGGATCGTTCCAGGCGGCGAGCCACTCCGGATCCTGGCTGACTTCTTCGGGCAGGCGCGCGCCGTTCGGTCCGCTGAGCAAAGCCTGCGTCGCGATCCAGTCATAGTTGTTGTGCAGCGCCTCGCGCAGCGCTGCCGTTGCTCGCGGCATGTCGCCGGCATAATTCGCGAACACCGAGGCGATCTCGGATGCATCCGGGTTGCTGGCCCATCCGCCCGGTGGCTTCGCGGCACGGTTGGCCGCGAGCTTGTCGGCCGCAAGATCGAGCGCATGCCGATCGCCATTTACTGCGTTCAGCGCGACGCGAACGGCAAGGCAGCGGCTGGCGTCGGGGCCGACCTCGCCACAGATTGCGGCCGCCAGGTCGCGCGCACGGTCAAGCTCGGCGAGCCGCAGGTGAGCCCAGAACAGCTCGTAGCGCGTGTATAGCGCGTTGCCAAGCGTGATCGCATGCTCGCCGATCGCAACCGCCTCGCGGAAGCGGCCCTGGGCGGACAGAATGCCGGTCAGGTTCATCGGGTGCACGAAAGCCAGCGGATCGAGCGCCATCGCCTGCCGCTTCAGGCGTTCGGCGGCCCGCAGCTTGCCGGTGAACTCGAAGTTGTCGCCGACGAAATTGAGGATGTCGACGCTGCCCGGTGCCAGGGCCAGCGCACGGTCGAAATCCGCATCGGCCGCCACCTGCTGGTAGTGGTGCACGCTGCGCAATATCCCGCGCACCATGTAAGCCTCGGCGTTGCCCGGATCCAGGCGCATCGCTTCGTCCGCATCGGCCAGGGCCTTCGGAAAGGTCACGTCGACCGGCAGCGTGGCCGACCACCCCGGCTCTATCGCCAGCGCGAACGCCCGCCCGGAGTGAGCTGGACTGTAGTTCGGATCGCGCGCGATAGCCCGGTCGAAAGCCGCAATCGCCAGCGGCAGGCTGTCGCCGACACGGCGTGCGACCAGCGAGCGTGCCAGCAGATAATCATCGTACGCGGCGGGATCCGCAGTCTTTGGCGCAACGGTCTCCGTAGAGCGGCCACCCAATTTTGCCTGCAGCGTTTTTGCAATCGCCGTCGATATTTCGTCCTGCACCTTGAACACGTCGCTGGCGTCGCGCTCGAAAGTCTGCGACCACATGTGGAATCCGGTTCCGCTCTTGATCAACTGCGCCGTGATGCGCAGGCGCGCGCCATCCTTGCGCACGCTGCCTTCGAGCACATGCGCGACATTGAGCTTGCGGCCGATGTCGGCGACGTCGAGATTCTTGCCCTTGAACTGGAACGCCGATGTTCGCGCCGCGACCATGAGGTCGGGAAACTGCGCGAGCTGGTTCAGCAGTTCCTCGGCGATGCCGTCGGAAAAGAATTCCTGGGCCGGATCGTTGCTCATGTTGACGAACGGCAGGACGGCGATCGAGTGTGGATCGGCTTGAGTCTGCGCTGCCGGTCGCTGTGTGACATACCAGCCGACTGCGAGCGCGGCAAGGATCGCGGCGGCGGCGTAGACGCGTTTGTTGCCGACCGGAGCAGACTCGAGCCTGACACCCTCCGGCGTGATTTCGAACGCCCACGCGAGCACGAGCGCGAGCGGAAAACCGAGCGCGACGACGAGGATAAACACGCGCATTGCCCATGGCGGCGCATCGAACGCCGGAAAGCCTATCGACGCGGCCTGCACTGCCAGCCACGCGACGACGACGTATGCGGCGGCGACCCTGAAAACACGGCGGCGTTTGAGTTCGGCTATCAGCGACATCTCAATCGCCTTTCCGCAACGCGGCGATGTTTGCGCGATACGGATCCATTTGTTCGCGCGCCGACGAGATACAGTCCTGCCATGCGGATGACGTTGCGCCTCCGCAGTGCGGCAATCAGCGACATGGATCGATACGCGAAGTTGCGTTGCTCATGGGTCCCCCGTGGATTCCCACCGCGCCATCCTAACGCGGTTCCACCTCAAAGCGAATTAGCGCAGGCGCTGCAAGGCCGGCAGCAGCCGCTCCAGGCGATCCAGGTTCGGGCTGCGGCTGCGCCGCGTGAGCCCGACCCATGGGAGCGCCGCGTTGCCCTTGGTCGGTCATCCGTCGCGTCGATTGCTGAACCGATCCTAACGCGGTTCGCACATGCGGTCTCCGTCGCCGGCCTCTCGAGAACGTCCTGACCTAGAATCCGCGCACAGGGGCCACCTCTCAGAGGAGTTTCACCATGAGATCAGGCATCCTCGGCACGGCTGCAGTGCTCGCCCTGGCCGCAAGCGGCATCGGCATGCCAGCGCTCGCGGCAGGCCCGTCGGCGTCGGTCATCGCGCAGAACACTCCCGGATTCATCAAGAACGCAAAAGATCTCGGCCCGGTCGATCCGGCGACCGTGATCAACGTAACCGCGTGGCTCAAGCTGCACAACGAGTCGCAGCTCGACCAGCTGGTCCGCCAGCAGACCACGAAGGGCAATCCAAATTTCCACAAGTGGATTTCGCAGAGCCAGTTCAATACCCAGTTCGCGCCGACGGCCAACGACCTGAGGGCCGTGCAGAACTGGCTGAATGCGCACAATCTGACCACGATCGCTGTCGCCGAGAACAACTTCTACGTCAAGGTACAGGGCGCGGTCGGCGACGTCGAACGAGCCTTCCACGTTTCGATCGACAACTTCGCGCTGAGCGATGGCAGCACCTACCGCTCGAACACCGGCAACCCATCGATCAATGATGCGTCAGGCAACCATGTCGCAGCGATCACCGGCCTCGACAATTACGGCTTCCAGCCGCAGAACGTTGCGCCGGTCGGGCCCGACGGGCAGCCGTACGCGCGCCAGCCGCTCGCTGCGGGAACGCCGAACGGAGCCTTCTTCGCACACGAATGCTTCCGTGCGCCGGAGACACACACGTTCACCGACAGCAGCGCGACGGCAACGTATTCAGGCAATCGCTACGGTTCGGACATCACCAGCGGCGTGCCGAATTTGCCACCGTGCGGCTACCAGCCATCCGAGGTGCAGGCGGTCTACAACATGCAGCCGCTCTATGCGCAAGGCCTCGACGGTACCGGCGAGACGATCGTGATCGTCGACGCCTATGGCTCGCCGACGATCGAAGGTGACGCGTCGTTCTTCTCCGATTTCTATGGGCTCCCGCCGCTCGATCTGACCATCGTCAAGGCACCGGGTCTGCAGAACAATCCACACACGGGCGGTTGGGCCGACGAAACGACGCTCGACGTAGAGTGGTCGCACGCGATGGCGCCGGGCGCGAAGATCGCCCTCGTCGTCGCCACCGATCGCGCGTCGCTCGACGAGGCGATCAACCTCGCCGTCACCCACCACCTCGGCAACACGATTTCCAACAGCTGGTCGACGATCGAGGGCTTCGGCAATCCGGCGCAGCTCGGCCGCGTAGAACGCATTCTGCAGATGGCCGCCGCACAGGGCATCGACGTGAACTTCTCGTCCGGCGACGACGGCGACGAGACCGTGCGCGTCGGGTTCGTCTCGGTCGACTATCCCGCCAGTTCGACTTATGCCACCGGCATCGGCGGAACCTCGCTGGCGATGGACGCCAACGACAATCTGCTGTTCGAGACCGGCTGGGGCAACAACCAGACGCGTATCGCCAAGAGGGTTTCAGAGGGCGGCGGTCCGGAGGATCCACCAGTGAAGTTGGGCTTCGTCTTCGGCGCGGGCGGTGGCTCGAGCCTCACGTTCGCGAAGCCGGCGTTCCAGAGCAGCCTTTCGGGTTCCGCGAGGCAGGTACCGGACATCAGCATGCTCGCCGATCCGTTCACGGGCGTGGAGATCATCATTACTGATCCGGCAATCGGACTTTCGGTCGGCGTTATCGGCGGAACGAGCCTCGCCTGCCCAATGTTCTCCGGCGTCATGGCGATCGCTGCGCAGAAGGCCGGTCACGGCCTCGGCCAAGCTGCACCGCTGGTCTACGGCCTCGCCGGCGTGCGCGACATCCTGCCGCCGAATCCCGCCAACAACGTCAGCGGCAGCATCACCGACAGTTCCGGCACGACGCTGTACACGTCAGACGCCTTGGTGGACCCGGAGACGGTGGTTCCGTATTTCACGGCTCTGTATAACGGCACATCGACGCGCTGGTACACCCTGTCGTTCAATACCGACACGTCGCTGTTCACGGGAGCCGGTTGGGACAATATAACCGGCGTCGGCGTACCTGACGGCGTCAACTTCGTGAACGCAATCGCGCCCTAGTTTGAGTGCTTCCTGAAATACACGGCCGCTCGCAAGTTGCGGGCGGTCGTGGCGGGCTGCAGCCGAGGCTTCTATTTGTGCGGCGGCGCCAGTTCGTCGATCGCCGCGGCATAACCGCCGCTGATGCCCTTGGTTGCAACCGCCACCGCGTCATGCGGGTGCAGGCTTTCCTGGTGCGTGGCGCGGATCCAGAAGTCGGAGATGTGTTCGTCCTGCGCGAGCGCGGCCTGGATGCGGCGCGCGGCGTCTTCGCAGAACATCAGGTTCTCGCCGTTCAACAGCGCGAATGCCTGCTCGTCCTCACGCTTGACCGCGGTTTGCACCGGGGTCTTGAGCGCGTCCTCGATGCTATCGATCAACGCGACGATCGGGAAACCGAAAGACGGTGCAAGCTTCACGCGTACTTCGGCGATGCTGCGCTGGCTGTGCGGCGTGGCGCAGATGCCCTGCTCGCTGCCGAGCCAGCTCACCACAGCATCGTAGTCGAGTGGCTTGCCGCGCGCGAAGTCCTCGCCGAAGCGCTCCTGGATCAGCTGCCGTGCCAGCGCGGCGGAACACGGACAGGTGCTTGAGTAGACGACTTCGCAACCGACCTCGAGACTGAACTGGCCCTTGTCCATCACGCCGGTGATCGTCAGCGGATACGACTTCCAGCCGCTGTTGTCGCTCTTCAGCGCCGGCCGGCGCACCAGATGATCGAACGCGATGCGCACCATCGCTCGATCGGAAAGCTCGGCGTGCGATTCGAGAAAATCCCGGAGCAACCGCCGAATCGAACACGGCGTGAGCGGTTCGCCCGACAACGCCCGGTCGACGTGCAGATACAGGCGCGACATGTGGATCCCGCGCACATCGGGCTGCTTGAGGTTCACGTAGGCCGACACGCGCGCGGGCGAGCGCACCGTGCTGCCGTCGGTTCCTGCCAGCGTCACCGGCACGTCGATATTGCCCATGCCGACCCAGTCGAGTGTACCGGCGACACCGGGCTGCGCGTCGTGGGCTACATCAGGCATTGAGCGCACGACGTTCTCGTTGTGGTGCATGAAACCTCCTTGGGGAACACAACCGACGTCAGGCTTGACCGGCTGCGCGATGAAAACATGGCAAAACGTATCTTGGGTTGCAGGAAGGGTTCGTCAAGTTCATTTCAAACGCTTCTTCAACGGGGCGCTCCGAGCCAGATGACGCGCCTCGCGCCAGGATAACCAAAGGCTGCGCCAACGTCGCTGGCCGGGATGGGCCGCGAGCGTCGCCGCCGGATCGGTGGCATCGCGCGCTTTCGTGGCCAGTTCGCGATCCAGCCGCGCGCGCACGCGGCGTCCAAGGCTGGCGGATGGCGCACGCGCAAGCGCAGCGTCGATCTCCGCCTGCATCATGCCGAGATAGTCGCGCAGCAGCGCGGTGCGCTGCGAACCCGGCTCGGCCAGAGCCGATCGCGCGACGCCATGGCGGGCCAGCAAGGCTAGCGGGATTGCACGCTCGTGATCGGGCTGCGCCCCGATCGAATGCAGCAAATGCGAATAACTCCACAATCGAGCATTTGCATCGTCCTGCGCGGCATCGCCGGCCACCAGCGCAGCTTCGAGCGACGCTACCGGCCGGTAGAATGCAGCCAACGCCGAAATTAAATCCTCCAGGGTGGACGCAGCGCCGACGTCGAGTTGCGCCAGCGCTCCGTCGATCAGGTTCGACCAGGACGCCACAGGAACGGTCCGCGCCCGCTCGTCGTCGAAAAGCTCGCGCGCGACCGGATGGCGCGATGTTCCCGCGGCGGCGGCAACGAGTTCCTGGCGCCACCAATTCAACTTGACTGTTGCAACCTGCGGTTCGCGAACACCGAAGGTCGACTGCTCGAGTTCGTGCACGAACGTGCCAAACGCGCTGGCGCGGCGGCGCTGGTCCGGCGCAAGGAACACCGCGACGGTGGCCTGCTCGGGGTTGGCTTCGAGCCACTTGCGCTCGAAGCTGCCAAACGCTGCGTCCTCTGCCGGCATCGCCGAATCAGTCGAGGCTGAGCACGCCGAGCAGTTCGCCCGGCGACATGGCGACCGAATCGGCTTGCCAGGCCAGCGGATCCTCGCCGTTGAGATAGCCCCAGCCGGCCGCAATCGTTTTCATGCCGGCGCGCTTGCCGGCTTCGATGTCGCGCAGGTCGTCGCCGACGTAGACACTTCGACCGGCATCGACGCCGGCCAGCGCGCACGCGTGCAGCAACGGCGCGGGATCGGGCTTGCGCAGCGGCAGGCAGTCGCCGGACACCATTGCCGCGCAGCGCCGCTCGAGGTCAATCGCCGCGAGCAGCGCGCGCGCCAGCCGGCCGGGCTTGTTGGTGACCACGCCCCAGCGGATACCGCTTCGTTCCAGTGCCAGCAGCACGTCGTCCATCCCTGCGTACAGGCGCGTGTGCGTCGCTATGGCCTCGGCGTACAGATCGAGAAAGCGCGGCAGCAACAGCTCGATACGCGCGTCGTCGGCGTCGGGGAAACCCCGGCGCAGCATCGCTCGCCCGCCCTTCGACACGACCTCGCCGATCGCCGTCACGTCGACGGCGGTTTCGCCGAGTTCGGCGCGCAGACGCTGCATCGCCACGACCAGGTCCGGCGCCGAATCGACCAGCGTGCCGTCCAGATCGAAGAACACGGCCTGGAGTTCGTAATCTTGCCCGATCATCCGGGTTTGCGCGCGCAGGCGAGATAGTTCACTTGTGTACTTCTGGCAATCCAGGCGTGGCGCGTATAGGGGTTGTAGGCGATGCCGCTGATGTCCGCGAGTTCGAGATCGGCCGCGCGCAAGGCCGCAGCCAGTTCGGACGGCCGGATGAACTGCGCATAGTGGTGGGTGCCGCGCGGCAGCAGGTTCAACGCGTACTCCGCACCGACAATCGCCGCACCGAAAGCCAGAGGCGTCCGGTTCAACGTCGACAGGAACAGTTGCCCGCCGGGCTTGAGCAGCGTCGCGCAAGCCGCGACGACGCTGGCCGGATCGGGGACGTGTTCGAGCATTTCCATACACGTCACGGCGTCGAAAGACGCCGGCATTTCCGCGGCAAGGGCCTCGACGCTGATCTCGCGGTAGTCGACCTGCTGCCCGGATTCGTGCAGATGCAGGCGCGCCACCTCGAGCACGCGCGGCGCGAGGTCGATGCCGATGACGTTCGCACCGGCCCGCGCCAGTGCTTCGCTGAGGATGCCGCCGCCGCAACCGACGTCGAGCACGCGGGCGCCTTTCAGTGCAACGCGCTCCGCGATGTAATTCAGGCGCACCGGATTGAGGTCGTGCAGCGGCCGTGATTCTCCGTTGACGTCCCACCAGCGAGCGGCAAGCTTGTCGAACTTGGCGGTTTCGGCGGAATGGACGTTCGGCATGCGGTTCGACTCCATGGATCTAGCTGAGGTCGGTTATCCGGCTCTGCCAGGCCTGCGCCCTGCCGCGCAGTTCGTCCACGTCCAGACCGACAACGGTTCCATTTTCCACTTTGCGCACTCCGCCGATCCATACGTCGCTGACATGCCGGCGTCCGGCCGTGTAAACGAGCTGCGAAATCGCATGGTAAACCGGCTGCGTTTCGAGCGCGTCGAGACGCACGGCGGTCAGGTCGGCCTGCTTGCCCGGAACGATCGAACCGATGCGGTCGGCCAGACCGATCGCGCGCGCACCATTCAGCGTCGCTGCCTGCAGCGCGAACGCGGCATCGAATGCGCTGGCGTCTGCGGCGACGCCCTTGGCCAGCAGGGCCGCCGTGCGCATCTCGCCGAACATGTCGAGGTCGTTGTTGCTGGCGCAGCCGTCAGTGCCGATAGCCAGATTGACGCCGGCGCGGCGCAACTTTTCCGCGGGGCAGAAGCCGCTGGCAAGCTTGAGGTTGGACTCCGGACAATGCACGACGCTCGCGCCGGCCTCGGCGAGCTGGGCGATTTCGCTGTCGAGCAACTGAGTCATATGCACGGCGATCAGGTGATCGTTGACGAGACCCAGCGCCTGCATGCGCGCCTGCGGGCGTACGCCATGCTGCTTCTTCGACTCTTCGACTTCGTGGGCGGTTTCGTGCAGATGCAGGTGCACCGGGATGTCGAGCTGGTCGGCAAGCACGCGGATGCGCGCAAAGCTTTCATCTGCGACCGTATAAGGTGCGTGCGGTGCGAGCGTCGTCGAAATCAGCGCCTCGCCCCTGAATTCGTCGTGCACGGCGAGGTTCTTGTCGAAATACTCGTCGCGGCTGCGCGCCCAGGCGCTCGGGAACTCGATGAACGGCAGGCCGACGACGGCGCGAAACCCGTGACGCAGGTAGGTCGCGGCCTGCACGTCGGGGAAGAAATAGTTTTCGCTGCAGCACGTGGTGCCGCCGCGCAGCATCTCGGCAATCGCCAGCTCGACGCCGTCGCGCACGTACTCCGGCCCCATGACGCGCGCTTCGGCCGGCCAGATGTGCTGCTGCAGCCAGGCCATCAGCGGCAGATCGTCCGCGAGGCCACGCATCAGCGTCATCGGATTATGCGTGTGCGCGTTGACCAGGCCCGGAATCAGCGCATGCTCGGACAGGTCTATACGTTTTGCATTTGTATACTTTGCCCGCGCCACGTCGATCGGCAGCACGTCGGCGATCGTATCGCCGGCCAGCGCGACGGCATGATGGTCGAGCACGACGCCATGCGGTTCGACCGGGATTACCCAGCGGGCTTCTAGTAGCGTGTCGACCACAGTCTTTTTAGATCCCGTACTCCCTTCTCCCGCTGGCGGGAGAAGGTGCCGACTGCAGGCGCGGGATTGCGCCTGCGAACAGCGTAGCTGGCCCGAAGGGCGAGCGCCACGGATGGCGCGAGTTACGCGGATGAGGGTGGCACATCCGCATGCCGAAGCTTCGATCAGCGCCACCCTCACCCGCCGAGCTTGCGCTCGGCGACCTCTCCCGCCAGCGGGAGAGGTGACGCAATTCTCGGTCCACCAAAGTCCTACTTCACGCGGCCGACATATTCGCCTGTGCGTGTGTCCACCCGGATCACTTCACCATTCGGCACGAACAACGGCACGCGGACGGTAGCGCCGGTTTCGAGCTTGGCCGGCTTGCCGCCGCTGCCGGCGGTGTCGCCCTTTACGCCGGGATCGGTCTCGACGATCGTCAGCTCGACGAAATTCGGCGGGCTCACGACCAGCGGCGAGCCATTCCACAAGGTCACGATGCAGGTCTCGTTGCCCTTGAGCCATTTCGCCGCGTCGGCCATCGCATTCTTGTCGGCGGCAATCTGCTCGTGGGTGTCCTGGTGCATGAAATGCCAGAATTCGCCGTCGCTGTAGAGGTATTCCATGTCGGAATCCACGACATCGGCCGCTTCGAGCGAATCGGTCGACTTCATTGTCAATTCGACGACGCGGCCGGTCTTCAGGTTGCGGTATTTGACGCGCGTGAAGGCCTGGCCCTTGCCGGGCTTGACGTACTCGGTATCCACGATCGTGCACGGGTAGCCGTCCACGATGATCTTCATACCGTTCTTGACGTCGTTCATGCCATAAGCCATAGCAAAGCTCCGTTGTGCAGCACGCCGCCCGCGATAGCGGCTAAAATGGGAATTTGGTCGATTGAGGCCGGACGCACCGGCCGCCAGATAAGCAATGATAACCGCAAGCACCCCTCGCGCGCAGCCTCGGCGCTGGCAGGAACTGTGGCGCGAGGCCGTGACCGACCCGCGCGAACTGCTCGCTGAACTCGACCTGCAAGCCTTCGCCAGCACTCTTTTGCCGCAGTCCGATACCGGCTTTCCGCTGCGCGTGCCGCGCGGGTTCGTTGCGCGCATGCGCCGCGGCGATCCGCACGACCCGCTGCTTCTGCAGGTCCTGCCGCAGGTGCGCGAACTGCTCGAGGTCCCCGGCTTCACCCGGGACGCCGTCGGCGATCTGCCCGCCCGCACGGCGAACGGCGTCCTGCACAAGTACGAGGGCCGGGCGTTGCTCGTGGCTACGGGGTCTTGCGCCGTGCACTGCCGTTATTGTTTCCGCCGGCATTTTCCCTACGCATCGCAGACTGCCGCCGCGGCCGGCTGGGACGAGGCCGTCGCCGACGTGCAGGCCGATGAAAGCATCGTCGAAGTCATTCTTTCAGGCGGCGATCCCTTGTCGCTGGCGACAGCCAAGCTCGCGGAATTGACCAGGGCGCTGGCGCCGATCCGACATTTGCGCCGGTTGCGCATTCATACGCGCCTTCCGGTCGTGCTTCCGGAGCGCATCGATGACGAGTTCAGCCGCTGGCTCGGCGCGTTGCCCTGGCCGACGACGATCGTGCTTCACGCCAATCATGCCAATGAGCTCGACGCGAGCGTCGCAGCAGCGTGCGCCCGACTGCGCGACAGTGGGGCGATCCTCCTCAACCAGTCCGTGTTGCTGCGCGGCGTGAACGACAATGCGTCAGTCCTCGCGGATCTGTCAGAACGCCTGTTCGATTGTGGCGTGCTGCCCTACTATCTGCACCAACTCGATCGCGTCGCCGGTGCCGCGCACTTTGAAGTCGACGACACGCGCGCCCGCGACCTCGTCGACGAACTACGAGACCGATTGCCCGGCTACCTCGTGCCGCGGCTCGTGCGGGAAATTGCCGGCGCGCGCGCCAAGACGCCGCTATGAACCCGCCCACCCGCTCGAGGACACTCAGACCCCTGCCGTTCGTTTGCTGGAAATGCCGGGCCGAATCGAGTAAAACCTGTCCCCATCCCCCACCTCGTTGCCAATGAACCGACAGGATCAAGTCATAAAGCTGCTGTTGATCGAAGATTCGGTCGAGGAAGCCGAGCAGCTGATCAGCATGCTGCGCAATGGCGGCATTGCGGTCCGGCCGGCGCGCGCGGAAAACGCCGACGAACTCGTCGCGCACCTCGACGGGCACACGCCTGACGTCATCCTGGTCAACCCGGAAGCCAAGTCGATCAAGCTTTCCGACGTCGCGTCGATCGCCAACCTCGGCGGCAAGGACATTGCGATCATCGCCGTGATCAAGCAGCCAAGCGAGGACCTTATCGTCAGCGCGTTCAACGATGGCGCGCGCGCGCTGGCACTTCGCAGCCGTGCCGAAAACGTCCAGTCGGTCGTGCGCCGAGAATTCGAGAGCCTGAACATGCGCCGCAGCGTCCGTCGGCTCGAGGCCGCGCTGCGCGAAACCGAGCGCCGCTGCGATGCGCTGCTCGATTCGTCGCGCGATCCGATCGCCTATGTCCACGAAGGCATGCACGTGCGCGCGAACAAGGCGTATCTCGACATGTTCGGCTACGACGACTTCGCCGACATCGAGGGCATGTCCATCCTCGACATGATCGCCTCGAACGACGCGGACGATTTCAAGGCGTTGCTGAGGAAGGTCTCGAAGGGCGAAAAGCCGCCTCAGCGGTTGAACCTGACCGTGCAACGGGCCGATGGCACGACTTTCCCTTCGGTCATGGAGTTCGGCGAGGCAACCTACGAGGGCGAGCCGTGCCAGCAGATCAGCTTCCGCATTGCCGATGACAACGCCGATCTGGCCAAGGAACTCGACGCAATGCGTCGGAAGGATCTGGTGACCGAACTGTTCAATCGCCAGCATGGCCTGACCGAACTCGACCGCATGGTCGGTGCAGTCGCCGGCGGCGCGCCCGATCAGGCTGTCCTCATCGTCGAACCGGACGACTTCAAGCGCCTGCTCGATACGATCGGCCTGGGCAACGCCGATCTGATGCTCGGCGACATGGCCGGCCTGATGCGGCGGCACTTGCAGGAAAGCGACGTGGCCGTCCGCTTGAGCGAGCATACCTTCGCCATTCTGAGCAAGGGACGCAGCACGGATGCCCTGCGTCAACTCGGAGAAACCCTGCGCAAGGCGTTCGAAGATCACATCTTCGAGGTCGGCAAGCAGTCGATCAACGCCAACGTCAGCATCGGCGGCGTCGTGATCGGCGAGAAGAATGCCTCGGTGCAGGCCGTGCTGGCGCAGGTCGGGCAGACGCTGCGCACGGCCCAGTCCGAAGGTGGCAACCGTGTCAACGTGTTCGACCCGGCGGCGCAGGACAAGGCAAAGGACGAAGAAAGCCGCCACTGGCTGGCACTGGTCAAGGACGCCATCGAGAACGGCAAGTTCGTGCTGTTCTTCCAGCCGATCATCAGCCTGCACGCCGCCGAGGGCGAGTACTACGAAGTATTCCTGCGCATGCGCGGGCCGAAGGGCGACATCAGTCCGAACTTCTTCATGCCCGTGGCCGAGCAACACGGTCTTCTGCAGCGCATCGATCGCTGCGTGATCCGCGATGCGATCGTCGCCCTGGCCGAGCGCGAGAAGGCCGGCCACCGCACGACGTTTTTCATCAAGCTCACGCCGCAGTCTCTCGAAGATCAGACGCTCGTGCCCTGGATCGCGCAGCAGTTGAAGAATGCGCGCGTGCGCGGCGATGCGATCGTGTTCGAAATGCCGGAGTCGAAGGTCGTCACGAGCCTCAAGCCGGCGCGCGCTTTCGTCAGCGGCCTCAAGCAGATCCACTGCGGTTTCGCGCTCGAGCAGTTCGGCTCAGGCCTGAACTCGTTCCAGCTGTTGAAGCACGTCGATGCGAATTACCTGAAGATCGACCGCAGCTTCATGGTCGACCTGCCCAAGACCAGGGAAAACCAGGACAAGATCCGGGAAATCTGCGATCAGGCCCGCCAGTCGGACAAGATGACCGTCGCCGAATTTGTCGAAGACGCCGCAAGCATGTCGATCCTGTTCACCTGCGGGGTGAACTTCGTGCAGGGCAATTTCCTGCAGGAACCCGAGAAGGTGATGGCGTACGAGTTTGGCAGCTGAGGTAATTCAGCCGCCGGGGGTCACGTCTTAGCACGTCATTCCGGCGGAAGCCGGGATGACGAGCAGGAAACCGCCTCTCCGATCAGGCGCCGCTACGCAGCGCAGCTATGCGCTCTTCGATCGGCGGATGGCTCATGAACAGCCGGCTCACGCCGCCCTGACCGGAAATCCCGAACGCCTGGAATGCTTTCGGCAGTTCAGCCTCGGCGCGGTTGCCGGACAGGGTCTGCAGTGCCGAGATCATGCCGTTGCGCCCGCCGAGGCGAGCTCCGCCGGCGTCGGCGCGGAATTCGCGCCAGCGCGAGAACCACATGACGACGATCGTGGCAAGCACGCCGAGCACGGTCTGCAGCAGCATCACGATCAGGAAATAAGCGATGCCGCCACCGCGCGATTCGCCGTCGCGGTTGCCCGAGATCGCGCCGTCGATGACGCCACCGATGATGCGCGCCAGGAACATCACGAACGTGTTCAGCACACCCTGGATCAACGCCAGCGTCACCATGTCGCCATTGGCGACGTGAGTGACTTCATGGCCGAGCACGGCCGAGACCTCGTCCCGATTCATGCTGCGCAGCAAACCGGTGCTCACGGCGACCAGCGCGTGATTCCTGCTCATGCCGGTCGCAAAGGCATTCATGTCCGGCGCGTCGTAGATCGCGATCTCGGGCATGCCGATGCCGGCCGCTTCGGCGTGATGGCGCACGGTCGCGAACAGCCATTGTTCGTCGGGGCTGCGCGGCTGGTCGATGACCTTGGCGCCGACCGACATTTTCGCCAGCCATTTCGACATGGCCAGCGAGATGAACGCGCCGCCCATGCCGAACACCGCGCACAGAACGAGCATGCCCTGCAGGTTCATTCCGGTATGGCTGTACGCCCAGCGGTCGATGCCGAACAACGACACGACGACGCCGAGAACGAGCATGATCGCAAGGTTGGTGCCGAGAAACAGGATGACGCGCAGCATGGAAATCCTCTCGTTGTCGTCAATGCCGCGACACGCGTGTCCCGGCGGGATCAACTTTGGGTAGACTCGCGCAAATTCAAGCCGGCCGATACTGTTACCAATGAACTACCGCGGCCGTTTTGCCCCTTCGCCTACCGGCCCGCTGCACCTGGGTTCGCTGGTCGCGGCAGTCGGCAGCTGGCTGCGCGCGCGAACCCGGAATGGCGCATGGCTGGTACGCATGGAAGACCTCGATCCGCCACGCGAGGTTCCCGGCGCCGCGGCAGATATCCTGGCCACGCTGGCCGCGTTCGGACTGGATTCCGACGAGCCGGTCATCTACCAGAGCGAGCGCGAGCCCGCCTACCGGGCCGCATTCGAGCGGCTTCGCGCGGCCGGTGAAGTGTTTCCATGCTGGTGCAGCCGCAGCGATCTTGAGCCGGCGCACGGCATCCATCGCGGGGCGTGCGTCGCGGCGCCGGATGACCAGCGCGCCCCGGCGTGGCGTGTCCGTGCCGCGGACGCCACGATCGAATTCGAGGATCTGGCGTTGGGACCGCAGGCGCAAAACCTGCGTGAAGCGGCCGGTGATTTCGTTGTCCGCCGCGTCGAAGGCTGGTACGCCTATCAACTCGCCGTCGTCGTCGACGACGCGCACCAGCGCATCAGCGAGGTCGTGCGCGGCATCGACCTGCTCGATTCGACGCCACGGCAAATCCATCTGCAGCGCCTGCTCGGTCTGTCGACACCGCATTACCTGCACTTGCCTCTCGTGCTCGACGAGACTGGCCGCAAGTTGTCCAAACAGGATCGTGCGCGGTCGGTCGACCGCCACGATCCCGCGCCTGCGTTGCGCTCGGCGCTTGCCTTTCTCGGCCTCGATGACGCCTTGCGCGGAGTGCCATCGAACTGTTCCGCGCTGCTCGGCGCGGCGTTGCGTTGCTTCGATGTCGCCCGCCTGCCGGCGACAGCCGCGAACTACACGGAACCGCTGATGGGGTCGCCCACAGACGTGTAGTATGCTGGCGAAAAAGGCATGCACGAGCCTCGTGCCGCCAGACAGCAAACGAGAATGGAGGGAGTCATGACATCACGAGTAGCGTTGGTTACCGGGGGCACGGGCGGCATCGGCACCGCGATCGTCAAACGTCTTGCATCGCTCGGCCACAAGGTCGCGACGAACTATCGCGACGAGGCCAAGACCCAGGCGTGGGCAGCGGAACTCAAGGCGGCGGGCGTCAACGTCGTCACCGTCAAGGGCGACGTCGGCGATCCCGGCTCGGCAGAAGCGATGGTCAAGGCGGTCGAACAGCAACTTGGTCCGGTCGACATCCTGATCAACAATGCCGGCATCACGCGCGACACGACATTCCACAAGATGACCGCCATGCAGTGGCAGGACGTCATCAATACGAACCTCAATTCGTGCTTCAACGTAACGCGCCCGGTCATCGACGGCATGCGCAGCCGCAAGTGGGGCCGCATCGTGCAGATCGCTTCGATCAACGGCCAGAAAGGCCAGTACGGCCAGGCGAATTACGCGGCGTCGAAGGCCGGCATGCACGGCTTCACGATCTCGCTGGCGCAGGAAAGCGCGAAGTTCGGCATCACCGTCAACACCGTTTCGCCCGGTTATGTGGCGACCGAGATGGTCATGGCCGTACCCGAGGACGTGCGCAACAAGATCGCCGCGCAGATTCCGGTTGGCCGGCTCGGCGAGCCCGACGAGGTCGCCTACGCCGTCGCCTTCTTCACCAACGAAGAAGCACGCTGGATAACCGGCGCAAATCTTTCCATCAACGGCGGCCAGTACATGGGTTGGTAGTTGCCGCGCTTGCGATCTGCCAAGAATGGCCGATCGCGCGGCAATTGCCAGATGAGGCAGGACGCCGTATGGGATCCCGCGCAGGGATGGTTCGACTTGCGTGGCGACACCTGGATCGGAATGCTGCCTTGAATGGCAGCACGTGCAGTCAAAATCTGGTGAGGCAGGGATGCCGAACGGCGACTCACCAGAGACAGTTCCTGCGAAAACCCAATTTCGCCGCCCTTCTGGAGCGGGCCGCTTGTGCACTTTCGTGTTGCAGCAGAAACTGTCGTGGCTACGTCTCTGGGGGAGTAGCACTCTTACCAACTACTGGAGACGAATATGGCGGCAATAGTCAAGACTTTCTGTGCGATCGGGTTCACTCTGGCCGCGACCAGCGTGCTCGCAGCACCGGCGCAAAATGTCAGTGCAAAGCACCATCCGAACCTCGCGTCTGCGCAACATCTGGCAACGCAGGCATACGACAAGGTCGTCGCGGCACAAAAAGCAAATGAGTTCGACTTGGGCGGCCATGCGGCGAAAGCCAAGGACTTGCTCGAGCAGGCCAACCGTGAACTAAAGGCGGCTGCCGAGACGGCGAACGCCAAGGGTCACTGACCCCAAAGCTCGACGAGGGCAAAACTCAGGCCCGGAGCAACTCCGGGCCGCTTCGTTCCGGGCCGCGACCACATCACATTGCTGCGCAGCAAATCCGCTGGTGCGACGCCGCACAATCTGCTAACTTTGTCGCATGGCACAAGCCCGAATCATAAAGAAATACCCGAACCGCCGCCTCTATGACACTGAGATTTCGAGCTATATCACGCTCGAAGAG
>DASSGP010000173.1:0-3537 GCA_035693405.1 Rudaea sp.
GCCCGAAGTCGTCGCCGTCGGCGAAACCGGCCTGGATTATTTCCGCGACCTGTCGCCGCGCGCGGCGCAGCTGTTCGCGTTCGAGCGCCAGCTCGAGCTTGGCGTGGAATGCGGCAAGCCGCTGTTCCTGCACCAGCGCGACGCGCACGCGGATTTTCTCGCCTGCATGGACAACGTGCGCGGCCGCATCGGCCATGCCGTCGTGCACTGCTTCACCGGGACGAAGGACGAACTGTCCGACTATCTCGACCGCGACTTCTTCATCGGCATCACCGGCTGGATCTGCGACGAGCGCCGCGGCACGCACTTGCGCGAACTCGTCGCCAGCATTCCGGCCGATCGGTTGATGCTCGAGACCGATGCGCCGTACCTGCTGCCGCGCGATGTGCGGCCGATGCCGTCGCACCGGCGCAATGAACCAATGTACCTGGCGCACATCTGCGCCGAGGTCGCGCGCAACCGCGGTGAAGACGTCGCCGTCACCGCAGCGCAGACGGCAACAACGTCAGAGCGGTTTTTCGCACTGCCGGCCGGCTGATCAGAGCGTCGGCTCGCCGGCCATCGCCAGGGAAGGAATGCTCACATTGGCGTCGCGGACGAACGCAACGCTCGCGACGCCGCGCAGGCATTCACGATGAGCGATATGTGCGAGCTTTTCGCGTTCGGCATAAATGTACGAGGCATTGTTCGTCTCAAGCACGGCGCCGACCGCGCGCATGCTCGGCAGAAGCTCGGCGCGGCAGTCGATAACCAGGCGCGGGCTGCCGTTCACGTCGACCGATTCCAACGCGGTCTGCGAAGTCTGGCCGGCCGCATGGACGTTGGCGGCGGCAAGAGTCAGGGCGGCAAAGCTGAGGCGTAGAATGTTCATCGCGAATCTCCGTAGAGTGGGTGGATCGACGCAGCGTTGCGCCGGTGACGAGAGATTCGCGCCTGCCCGCCGTCGATGCTTGATGCGCCAATGCTGAAGTGCTTGGAGAGTCGCGGGAGAAAGCTTGGGAATTGCTTGGGGCGGCGGTGCAGCGGGGCAAGAGATTGATTCAAAAGTCGTTTATCGAAGGTGGCTGGTAGATGCGGCGGGATCAGGCGTGACGAAAGACGAAACGACAACGGGCTGGATCGTGTTCGACCAGGTCGAAATCGACCTGGACGGCCGACGCCTGTTCGTGTCCGCTGCCGAAATGCCGCTGGAGCCCAAGGCGTTCGCTGTGCTCGCGCTGCTGGCCCGCAACCCGGGCCAGGCGTTCACGCGCGACGAAATCCTGGACGCCGTCTGGGGTCATCGCCACGTCACGCCGGGTGTGCTCAATCGCGTGATCACGCTGCTGCGCCAGGCGCTCGGCGAAAGCGCCGGCGCTTCGCAATATCTGCACACGCTGCATGGCGTCGGCTATCGCCTCGACGCACAGACTCGCCGCTGCGCGACGCGCGCCGAGGTTGCCGATCGATCGATATCGCCGCGAACGGCTGCCGCGGCGTCGCCGGTCGCTGACCTCGACGAGGACGCGCGCCCGGCGGGCGCAGGCGCCGGTGCGGCAGACGGCGAGTCGACGGCGGCGACCGTGGACCAAGCCGCCGCCGCGGCTTCGCCGAGTCGCGCGCGCCGGATTGGTCTTGCGTGGTTTATTGCGCTGGGTCTGTGCGCGTTGATCGGCGCCGCCTACGTGCTGTCGCGGCGACCCGCACCGATGCCGGCCCACAGGTCACCGACGCTGGTTGTCCTGCCGTTGCGCCCGCTCGGATCGGCCCCCGAGGAGAACGTGTTTGCCGAAGGACTGAGCGAGGAACTGATCACGCGCCTCGCGCGCATCGATGGACTGCACCTGATCTCGCAGACCTCGGCGGCACGCGCGCAGACGGACCAGCTCGATCTGAATCAGCTTGCCGAGCGCCTGCACGTGACGCATGCCCTCGAGGGCAGCATGCGCCAGGCCGGCCAGCAGCTGCGCATCGATTTGCGCCTGATCGACATTCCCGGCGGCCGCACCCTGTGGGCGCAGGACTACGACCGCGACCTGGCCGACGTATTCGCAATTCAGCGCGATATCGCCCAATCGGTTGCCGGCACGCTGGCGTTGAAGCTGGGGTTGCAAAGCACGTCGGCCGAGGGTGATCCGCAGTTGTTCCGCGAGTATCTGGAAATCCGCCGCCGGCCGCTCGACCGTCCCGGCGCCGCCGAATACGCCAAGACCATCGAGCTGCTGCGCGCATTCGTCGCTCGGGCGCCCGACTATGCACGTGCACACGGCCTGCTGGCGCGCGTCCTGCTGCAGGAATTGCGACCGTCATTGACGACGCCGGCGGAACAGGCCGAGGCGGCGCGCGAAGCGGCGCGCGCGCTGGAGCTCGATCCGGATCAGGTCGAGGCACGTGCGGCGCTTGCCACGCTCGCGTGCCGCGCCAGCGACTGGACAAAGTGCATGAGCGGCTTCCGTCACGTGCTTGCGCTCGCGCCGGCCGACACGCTATTGCGCACCATGTTCGGGCGCTGGCTTGCCGCGACCGGCTATCTCGATGAGGCGCTGCGGCAGACCGACATCGCGACAGCCTCCGACCCGTTGAATTACACCGCGATCTTCTTCCGCGCGCGCGTGCTCGACACGCTCGGCAAACACGACGCGGCGCTTGAAAGTTTCGAGGAAGTGATAAGAGTTGCGCCCGCAGCCGCGGGCCCGTGGCCCTACGCCCGCTGGTACAACGCGATTTGGCGACATGACTTTGCGGCCGCGCGCGAATCTGCCGCCCTCATGCCACTCGACGAACACTTTCGCGATGCCTATGTCGCGGCGACCGAAGCGTTGGTCGATCCGGCACGCTGGCCGCAGGTGGAACCGCTGATCGAGGCATCCGAGCGCGAGACCGGCCGCTACAATTTCCTGCGCATGCTGCAACCCGGCTCGGATACCCGCAAGGTTATCGCGGCGCTCGAAGTCGTCATGCAGACGGGCTCGTCGAGCTACAACCTGCTGTTGTGGAATCCGGAAACCGCGGCACTGCGCCGCGATCCGGCGTTCCAGGATTTCCTGCGCCGCGCGCACATCATCGACTATTGGCGCAGCAACGGCTGGCCGGCGCAGTGCCGTGCCGACGGCGAGCGCGCGGTCTGCGACTAGCTCGGCCAAGAACAGGGTGAGGGGCCAGCCTCCCGGATTGCCGGTGCGCAGTTCGCGCGCGAGGCCCCTGCGTGTTCGCGCTCCCCGACTCGCTCGCCGGCGCAATCACGCACCCCTCACCCCGACCCTTTCCCCGCGGGCGGGGAGAGGGAGCGAGCGAGCATTCGGAATTTTCTAATCGTGCCTGCACCGGATGCCTGCCATGCCGGTGAAGCATCCCGCCAGCCACGCGTCCGATGCAACGCGCGCCAGTCACGCTTCGCGAAGGCACGCGTCTTCAGCGCGCCGCGAGAGTGTCCAGCGGCTGCACCAGGACGGTCGAGTCCGGCACGAAGTGCACGACCGCGATCGCCGGGTTTTTGCACAGGCGCGCGGCCTGGTGGACGAGCCTTTCGCGCTCGGCATAGGCGGCGCCGACGTTGTC
>DASSGP010000174.1:0-4899 GCA_035693405.1 Rudaea sp.
GTCCCTGCTACACCGAGAACGACGAACCGCAACCGCAGGTCGTCTTCGCATTCGGGTTGCGGATCACGAACTGCGCGCCATGCAGGTTTTCGGCGTAGTCGATCTCGGCACCCATGAGATATTGCAGGCTCAACGGATCCACGACCAGGGTCACGCCGTCCTTGACCAGCGCGAGATCGTCGTCGGCACGCTGCTCGTCGAACGTGAAGCCGTACTGGAATCCCGAACAGCCGCCGCCGGAAATGTAGACGCGCAGCTTGAGGTTCGGATTGTTTTCCTCGGCGATCAGTTCGCGCACCTTGTGCGCAGCGGCGTCGCTGAACAGCAGCGGTTCGTCGAGCGCGTTCTGGTAGTCCGGGGTCTGGTTCATTCTGGTCTCGTCGGCTCGCGAACAGGCGCCGCAACCTCACGTAGATCGTGCCGGATTGCCCGAATTCAAGACTTGGACTCTTCCGCGCCCGGCCCGGAGAGCTGCCGCGGCGGCTCGGCTCGATAGACCATCTTGCCATTGATCTGGGCGCCGGCAGACATCTCGAGCATCTTGTAATAGACGTTACCCTCGACCCGCGCATTGCTGGCCAGTTCAAGGCGTTCGTCGGCCGTGACGTCGCCGTTGACGCTGCCGTTGATGACGATGTGCGGCGCCTGGATCTCGCCGATCACCTCGGCGTGACTCGACAGCGTCAACACCGCCGCGGCATCGTCGGCGCGAATGCTGCCCTCGATCTTGCCGTCGACATGCAGGCGGCCGCTGAACTGCACGTCGCCGCGGATTTGCGTGCCGCTGGCGATCAGCGATGTCGTCTCGGTGCTGGCGCGCGAATCTTTCTTGCTACTGTTGAACATCGGTGACCTCCGGTGTGGCCAGCGCCTCGGCCCAGGCGAAATCCTGTTCCGCGCGGCCCATCTCGCCGCCGGCATCGGCTTCCACGCGGATGCGGTTGGGCTTGAATCCATGGGGCAGCATCAACGTGCCCTTGAGCTGCTGGAAATATTTGAACGAAAACGCCAGTCCTTCGCCGTCCTGATGCGAGGCCAGGTCGACCCAGCCGAGCGTTGCGAGCTTGCCGTCACGCACGCCGGTCACGCTCGCGCGCGCGCGGCCGCTGGCGAGCTGGCCGGCCTTGAGATTCTGCGTGATGGTAATTGTAAAATTATATACATCCGGCTCGCTCGCGGCGGCGAGATGCACACCCTGCACGGTCAGGCCCTCACGACGCGCGTTGGTACCGGTCAGCCGGCTGTAGAAGCCCAGGTCCGCGCGCAGCGCCCAGACCTGCTCCTGGCGGTCGCGCAGCACCTGCTGCAGGTCGGCATTGGCCGCGCGCGCCACCTGCTCGGAGCGTTCGAGCACGGCGATGCGTTGCTGCAACTCGGAGGCCTGCCGATGCAGGCCGTCGACTTCGGCGCGCTCGCCGGCCGAGGCGATGCGCTCCCGCACGAACAGCGCTGCCAGCGCCGCCAGCGCCGCCGACGCCAGCCAGGCGAGAGCAGTCAGGAGCCAGCGCCGCCAGCGCCCGTTCGGATCGTGTGAGCGGACAACGAGCAACGGCGGCGGCGGGACATACACCATGGCGGAAAGTTGCTCGGGACGCAGCTTGAAGAACACCTTGTCGACACGGCACACGGAAGACAGGCGGAACGCCTTATAGCCTCGCCGCCGAGATGGCGTCAAGGCTTGAGACCGCGGTCTGTCGACTGCTGCGCAGTTATACTTCGATCCGATCGTCACTACGACCGACCCAAGATGCTCTGGCTCAAGGCGCTGCACGTTGTTTTTGTCGTGACCTGGTTCGCCGGCTTGTTCTACCTGCCGCGCCTGTACATCTATCACGTCGAGTCGACCCAGCAGGCCGTGCGCGATCAATTGATCGTGATGGAACGACGCCTGCTGATGATCACCCACATCGGCGCCGCCGGCGCCGTCACCTTCGGCATCGCCACACTGGTGTGGTGGCTCATGCACGACCCGCGCTACCTGCATCAGTTCTGGCTCGCTGCAAAGCTGGTCCTGGTGGCCGGCCTGGTCGGCTATCACCTGTATCTGGTCCGCCTGAAGAACCAGCTTGCGAACAACGAGTGCGCACGCTCGTCGCGCTGGCTGCGCATCTTCAACGAGGTGCCTGCGTTGCTGTTGATTGCTATAGTGATCCTTGTTGTCGTGAAACCCTAGGACGTGAGGTCGCGCGCTGCGCGCGCTCGTGAGGAGGTTAGGTCGCGCGCTTGCGCGCGCTCGTGAGAGGTGTGGTCGCGCCTGCGAGCGAGCACAGCGAGCGACCTGACGAGGCCGCGCAGCGGCCGACCTCACGCCTTACGCTCTTTGTATACTTTTGACAAAACTACCGCGCGCTGGCGCCATGCGAGCGGTGGAACCCCCTGCTAGCCGCTGGTATCATCGCTGACGGAGAGGGGGTTCAGGCGAGCAATGCAACAGCAGGACGACACCCAGCAAGCTGCGGAACTGCGCCTGGCATTCCTGCGTCATCTGCCCAAGCGCCTGGAGATGTTGCGCAAGCGCGGCCAGCGCCTGTGCGACCAGGGTTGGGACATCAATGCGTTGACGCTGCTGTTCCGCGAGGTGCAGCCGCTTGCCGGCGCCTGCGGTCGCTATGGGTTGCTGGACATCGGCGAGCACCTGTTCTCGATCGAGCGTTTCCTTGCCCCGTTCGTCGCGCAGGTCGGCGTTCCCGATGCCGGGCAAACCGCAACCTTCGCTGCGCGGCTGCGCGCACTGGAACCGCTGATCGCCAGCCTCGGCGCCACGGCGGCCGAAGGCGAGCGAGCTGCGGCTCCGGCCGCGCTGGCGACAGCCACCGAGCGCGTCGACTTCCCGCTCTGGGTGACACCGCCGCCGGACTACTGGCACCGCTTCGTGCGCAATGCGCCACCCGCGGCGGCGCGGCCGGTTCCGGCTGGCCCGACACCCAAACCCGCACCGGCTCCGGTTTCGCCCCCGCCTGCCGTACCTGCCGCTTCGTCACCAGCGCAGGTCGCAGCTGCGGCCGTCACTTCCCGGGCAGCGCCAGCAGCGCCGTCGGCGGCGCCATCGCGACCGGCACAATCGTCGCGCGTGGCTCACGGCGCCGAACCGGTCGACGATATCGTTGCCGCGCCGCGCGCGCGCGCCGGGGAACAGCGCAAGGTCTATCACCTGAGCGACGGCAATCCGCTCGCCGGCGAACTCGACCAGAAGCTCGACACGATCGGCGGCTACGAGCTGACGATCCTCGACAACATCGAGCACCTGCGCGAAATCCTGTCGGCGTTTCCGCCGCACCTGGTGATCGTCGATGCGGCATACGAGACCGCGCTCGAATCGATCGGCGCGTTGATCAAGACGACGCGCTCGCGCACGCGCCATCGCCTGGCCCTGCTGAGCTTCTCGACGTCCGGTGAATTGCCGGTGCGCCTGCGCGCGATGCGCGCCGGCGCCGATGCCTTCGTCGCCCTGCCCGCGCAGGTCGAGGACGTGGCCACGCGCATCAGCGAGCTGCTCGACGCCGATACCGCCGATCCGTTTCGCGTGCTGATCGTCGAGGACGACCGTTCGCAGGCGATCTTCGCCGAGTCGATCCTGCGCAAGGCCGGCATGACCACACGCATGTGCACGGACCCGCTCGCAGCCCTGGACCAGCTCGACGAGTTCCAGCCCGAGCTGATCCTGATGGACCTGTACATGCCCGCCTGCGACGGCATGGAGCTGACTTCGATCATCCGCGAGCGCGAAGCGTTCGTGTCGACGCCGATCGTATTCCTGTCGGGCGAGCAGAACGAGGAGAAGCACTTCCAGGCACTCGACTCGGGCGGCGACGATTTCCTGTCCAAGCCGATCCGGCCGAAACACCTGATCGCTGCGGTGACCAACCGCGTGCGCCGCGCGCGCCAGCTCGGCCGCCGCGGCACGGGAGCGAGCCCGCGCGATCCGGTGTCCGGCCTGTACCTGCGCGCCCACGTGCTCGACCAGATCAACGCCCTGCTCACGCGCGACGACGCGACCGCCACGCTGGGTGGATTGATGTACATCGAGATCGATTCGGCCGCGAGCACGCGCGAGCGGGTCGGCATGCTCGCGTTCGATGCACTGCTCGGCCAGGTCGGTGCATTCATCGCCTCGCATGTCGGCGCCAACGATCTGGCGACGCGCTACGGCGATTCGAGCTTCCTGCTCCTGTGCCCGCTCGGCGACGAGGCCGCACTCGAGCGCCTGGCGGCGAGCCTGCGCGATCGCACCGCGCGCGAGAAATTCGACCAGGACGGACGCAGCTTCAGCCTCGGGCTATCGGTCGGCATATGCAGTTTTGCCGCGCGCCTGGGCGAAGTCGGCGCGATGCTGAACGGCGCGGAACGGGCAATGTCCGATGCGCGCCGACCCGGCGGCAGCCACGTCGGCACCTATCATACCGAGCCGACGACTGCGCCCGCGGGCACGTTCCAGGCACTCGGCGAACAGATCCGCGGGGCGCTGAAAGCCGACAATTTCCAGCTGCTGTTCCAGCCGATCGTCGCGCTGCAGGGTGCGGAAACCGAACAATTCCAGGCCCTGCTGCGCCTTGCGGGCAGCGACGGCAAACTGTACACCGCGGCGGAAATCGTGCCGATTGCGCAGCGCGACGACTTGATCGGCGAGATCGATCGCTGGGTGCTTTCGCGCTGCCTGCTGGTCCTGGCCGAGCGCGCGCGTCAGCAGCGCAGCGTACGCCTGTTCGTCAACCAGTCGATCGAGACCGTGACCGACGCGCAGCATGCCGTCTGGCTCCGGCAGATGCTGGAGACGCGGCGCCTGGATGGCGATCAGCTGGCCATCGAGTTTCGCCTGGCCGATGCGCAGGCACACCTGCATGACCTGGCCGCGTTCGCCGCGGAGGCGCGCAAGCTGCAAGTACACATCGCCCTGTCCGG
>DASSGP010000175.1:0-5112 GCA_035693405.1 Rudaea sp.
GGCGGCACCAAGAACCTGGCCGCGTACGACGCGTACACGCGCGCGCTCGAGCAGCTCGCGATCAACACGTTTGCTTCCAACATCCAGGCCGAATCGCTGATGAAGCAGGCGCTGACGCTCGACCCGCACTATGTCGAAGCGATCCTGGGCCTGGTCAATACCTGGCTGAACATGTTCCGCACCGGTCAGATCACGGGGGCGGAATTCCAGGCGCGGTCGGCGCCGATACTCGATCGCGTCGAAGCGATCGATCCGGGTAACGCGTGGCTGCTGATGTTCCGCGGCGAGATTGCCCAGCAGCGCGGCGAAGACGAGGTTGCCCTGCAGTTGCTGCGGCGCGCCGTTGCCACGGCACCAGGGGTCGCGCGCCTGCACACGATCCTGGCTGACGTTTACACCCAGCAGGAGAATAGCGACGCCGCAATTCCGGAAATGGACCTGGCTTTGGCGCTGGATCCGCTGGACGCCAACGTCATCCGGTATCGCGCGTCGAAGCTGCGCTGGGACAATCGTCTCGACGAGGCGAAGGAAGCGGTGCTGCGCGCAGTCGAACGCGACCCGAAAAACTCATCCAATTACTGGGAGCTCAGTGAGAACGAGCGTGCTCGGGGCGATCTGGTCGCCGCGGTTGTCTGGGGCATCAAGGGCCATCAACTGGACCCGAGCGATCCGGAATCGTCTGCCGATGTCGCCCAGATTCTCGACGAGATCGGGGAAACGGCGGCGGCGGATGTGTGGATTGCGCAGTCGTTGCACGAGGTCCCCGGAAACCTCCTCGCCGAGAGCGTCGGTATTGCCGCCGATTATTCCCGCGGCGACCGGGTCTCGGTGGCCGCGAGGGCGCTGCGAGTCGTCCCGCGCCGCGGCGAGGAACACCACGATTTCTGGCTTCGCGCGGTTGTTTTCGGCTGCCTCGCCGCCGACGAAACCGGGAGCGCTGCCGCGATGCGCGCCGCACTCGCCGATGCGGGTGCCGTGCCGCGCGACCTGAGCGCGGAAGGATTCGATGCCTGGGTCGGGCCTGCCGCTTCGCTCAAGGTCAGGCTGCGCAAACTGGTTGCGCTGCGGCGCTGCCTCTACACGTCCGCGCCGGCCGAAGCGCCGCGGCGCGAGCAGCTGCGTGCGATCCTCGCGCGCGTCGAAGGTGCCGACTGGGAGCAGCGCGTGGAGTGGCGACCGCTCGCCGCCGAATTGCGCAACGACCGCGAGGCGATGATCGCCGCGTTCACTCCGCCGACGCAGACTTCCGTCACGGACCTGCCGCAGCGCAAAGGCAGCGCGCGCCTGCTCGGCATCGCCGACGATCCGCGCGTGGTTACGCATTTTGCCGAACAGCGCGCGCAGATCGGCGGGATGCGCGCCGCACTGCCGCAGGCCCTGGCGAAAGAGCATCTGTCGTTGCTGCCGCCCAAAGGTTGAGCGGCTGGTACCGCAACCGCGGTTTCGCGCCGCATGAAGCGCCGTGCGCGATCGGCGTCCGTGCCCCAGGCGCGGGCGCGAGCCGGTCACACCGGTCGCAACCCCTCGCCAGGCACGCGACACAAGCTGCTGACTGATCCGCAACGGCGCTTTTCTCCGGCGGTCCGGTGCTGCCGTTTCCTCCCGGTTTCACGCGCCGCGGCGAGCGGATTTTCAGCTCGGGCGACGCCCTTGCCGATCGGAAAACGAAGGCGCATTGCGCAGCGCAGCGTGTATTTCCCGGCTCCGCTGGTAAAGTTCGCGAATCCCGGGGGATCTCAGGTCAATGAGCGTAGGTTCGAACAAGCCATTTTTGCGCGCCCACGATGGTAGCGCTAACATCGAATGTCCCAGCGGAGCGCGGACATGACGGTCTTGCACGGGCTTGTGGTCGGAATCGATGTTGGCACGCAGAGCGTCAAGGTTGTCGTCTACGATCCGGACGCGTGCCGGGTCGTGGTCGCGCACGGCCAGCCGCTGGAGCTGATCGCCGGGGACGACGGCAGTCGCGAGCAGCATGCGCAGTGGTGGATCGACGCGATCCGCGCCTGCATTGCGCGGATCGAGCCGGCGCAGCGCGCGCGCGTGATGGCGATCGGCGTGTCCGGACAGCAGCATGGATTCGTGCCGGTTGCGGCCGACGGCAGCGCGCTGGCGCCGGCCAAGCTATGGTGCGACACGAGCACGCAGCTCGAATGCGACGAGATCATGGCCGCGGCCGGCGGCGCACGGCGCTGCGTGGAGCTGGCCGGAAATCCGATACTGGCCGGCTATACCGCGTCGAAATTGCCGTGGACGCGCAAGCACCGGCCCGACGTCTACCGGAAGCTCGCGGCGATCCTGTTGCCGCACGACTATGTGAATTTCTGGCTCACCGGCCAGCGCTGGATGGAGCACGGCGACGCCTCGGGCACAGGCTGGCTCGACGTGCGAACACGCAACTGGTCGCCGCCGCTTCTGGCCGCGACCGACGCCGGCCGCGACTTGTCCGAGTGCCTGCCGCCGCTGGTCGAAGCCGACGCAAGTTTCGCGATCGCGCCGGCGATCGCCGATGAACTCGGTTTGCCGCGCGCCGTGCGCATCAGCGCCGGCGGCGGCGACAACATGATGGCCGCGATCGGCACCGGCAATGTCGTTCCCGGCGTCCTGAGCATGAGCCTGGGCACATCGGGCACGCTGTTCGCGTTTGCCGACCGTCCGGTCGTGAACGACGCCGGCGACTGGGCCGCATTCTGTTCGTCGACCGGCGGCTGGCTGCCGCTGATCTGCACGATGAACTGCACGGTCGCCACCGAGAATGTGGCGCGCGCTTTCGGGTTCGACGCGCGCGATGGCGACGCGGCCATGGCAGGCACCGCGCCGGGCGCGGGCGGACTCGTCATGCTGCCGTTTTTCAACGGCGAGCGCACCCCGGACCTGCCGCGCGCGCGCGCCGCGTTGCATGGTATCGATGCCGGCAACATGACAACCGGCAACGTATATCGCGCTGCGATGGAGGGAGCGACGTACGCGCTGCGCAATGGTTTCGATGCGTTGCAGTCGGCCGGCATGGACTTCGCGGCGATCCGTTTGACCGGCGGCGGCAGCCAGAGCGTCGTCTGGCGCCAGATGGTCGCGGACGTCTTCGGATTGCCGGTCGAAGTGCCCAACCAGGTCGAGGGCGCCGCGTTCGGCGCGGCGCTGCAGGCGCTGTGGGCGCATGATCGTGCCGATGGCGGAAACAGCACGATCGCCGCGATCGCGCGCGAGCACGCTGGTGTGGATCCGGCGCAGTCGGCGCAGCCTGATCCGGCCGCTGCCGCCGCTTACGCCGGGCACTACGGCAGGTTCCTCGCCCATCTCGAAGCAACGAAACAGTTTTACGCCAGCCCCCGGGATCCATCGACATGATCCTCATCGACCCGATCTGCATCGACCCGATCCTGATAGACCCGATCCTGATAGACATGATCCGTTGCGCCACTTGCGGACCGGATCTCTTCTCAATCATCCAGCAGCAAGGTTCAATGCCATGAATAGTCCTTTTATCGGCAAGCGCGAATACTTCCCCGGCGTCGGCCGCATCGCCTACGAGGGCCGCGAGTCCGACAACCCGCTGGCGTTCAAGCACTACGACGCCCAACGCCGGATCGGCGACAAGACGATGGCCGAACACCTGCGCTTCGCCGTGTGCTACTGGCACAGTTTCGTCAACGCCGGACACGATCCGTTCGGTCCGGGCACGCGCAACTATCCGTGGGATGCGGCGGCGGACTCGCCGCTGGCACGCGCCGAGGCCAAGCTCGACGCGGCGTTCGAGTTCTTCACCAAGCTCGGCGTTCGCCACTACTGCTTTCACGACATCGACATGGCGCCGGATGCCGAAGACATCGGCGTCTACGAAAAAGATCTCAGGCACATGGTCGCGTTGGCGAAGGAACGGCAGAAAGCCAGCGGCGTGAAATTGCTCTGGGGCACCGCCAACCTGTTCAGCCATCCGCGCTACATGAACGGCGCGGCGACGAATCCGGACTTCGCCGTCGTCGCGCGCGCGGCCGTGCAGATCAAGAACGCGCTCGACGCCACGGTCGAACTCGGCGGCGAGAACTACGTGTTCTGGGGCGGCCGCGAAGGCTACGCCTCGCTCCTCAACACGAACATGAAACGCGAGCTCGATCATTTTGCGCGTTTCCTGACGATGGCGCGCGACTACGGCCGCAGCATCGGCTTCAAGGGCAACTTCCTGATCGAACCCAAGCCGATGGAGCCGATGAAGCACCAGTACGACTTCGACTCGGCGACCGTAGTCGGATTCCTGCAGCACCATCGACTCGACCAGGATTTCAAGCTCAACATCGAGGCCAACCACGCCACGCTGTCCGGACATACGTTCGAGCACGACCTGCAGGTCGCGTCCGATCACGGCTTGCTCGGCAGCATCGACGCCAACCGCGGCAACGCGCAGAACGGCTGGGACACCGATCAGTTTCCGACCGATCTGTACGACACCGTCGCCGCGATGCTGGTCGTGTTGCGCCAGGGCGGGCTGGCGCCCGGCGGCCTCAACTTCGACGCCAAGGTGCGGCGTGAATCGACCGACGCCGAGGACCTGTTCCTCGCGCACATCGGCGGCATGGACGCGTTCGCGCGCGGGCTGGAAGTGGCGCACGCGCTGCTCACCGCATCGCCCTGGGAGCAATGGCGGCGCGAGCGTTACGAGAGCTTCGACAGCGGCGCCGGCCGCGACTTCGAGCAGGGCAGTCTGAGTCTGGCCGACCTGCATGCGCTCGCATCGAAGAACGCCGAGCCGCGGCAGCGCAGCGCCAAGCAGGAGCGTTACGAGAATCTGCTCAACCAATATCTGCTGCGCTGAGCCTTCCGCTGGCGCTGGCGCGAGCAAGTCGAAGTCGAACGCTGCTTTTCCTTTCGACTTCTGCTTGGCTGCACAGAGACCAGCGTGACGATGGCGATCGATCCGAAGCAAACCTCGACGGGGAAGGCGGCATGAACACAGTAACACTCGCAGGCACGACACAACTTCATGATGCCGAGAACACGCGCTTCATCATTCTGATCAGCTGTGTCGCCACGATCGGCGGGTTTCTGTTCGGCTTCGACAGCGGCGTCATCAACGGCACCGTCGACGGGCTGCGCCTGGCGTTTCACTCCAGCTCG
>DASSGP010000176.1:0-3153 GCA_035693405.1 Rudaea sp.
CGACGCGTATCGAGTGCTGCACATGCATCGGCGCTATGCCGGTGCCGGATTTGTTCGCCGCCCGGGCGCGCTCGACCTGTTCGTGATTGTCATAGTCGCCGGGCAACACCGACATGAGGCTGGCAAGCGCGCCTGCGTCGGCTCCTGCGGCGCTGCGTGCATGTTGCGGCCCCGTTCCGAGGCTTTGGCAACCGGCCAGCGCGGTCAGACCGAACAGCAATACGAGACGAGACATTGGCTACTCCGACGGGCTCCTGCAAGCATAGCCGCTCGCTGCGCGAGAGCACAGACCCGCCTTGCCAGGCGACAATGCATATGGACGAATCAGATGGCCGCCAGGGCCTGTTGCAGGTCGGCGATCAGTACCTCAGGTTCTTCCAGGCCAATCGACAGGCGCACAAGGTTCAGCGGCAGGCTACCACCGCCGGCGATCGGCGCCGTCGCGGGATGCACGGCGCACACCGGAAAAAGCAGCGACTCGTAACCACCCCACGATACGGTCATCAGGAAGCGCTGCAACGCGTTGCAGAAGCGTTCGACCCCGGCAACATCCTCGACGCGCAGCTGCAGGGTCATCAGGCCGCTGGCTCCACGCATCTGCTCCTGAGCGAGCTTGAACTGCGCGTTAGATACAGCCGTCGGGTAGTACACACGCCCGACACGAGGATGACCCTCGACGAAGCCCAGTACCTGCTGCGCGGTCTGCGCGATGCGCTGCATGCGGATCGGCAGCGTACGCAGGCCGCGGATCATCAACCAGGCGTCGTGCGGCGACAGGACCGCGCCACAGGTCATGAATGGCCCGCGGAATACCTCGCGCATGATCTTCTCGCTGCCGCACAACGCACCGGCGACGACGTCGCTGTGACCATTGAGATACTTCGTTGCGGAGTGCGCGACCATGTCGATGCCGAGCGCGATCGGCGACTGGTTCAGCGGAGTCGCGTAGCTGTTGTCGCACAACGTGCGGATCCCCCGCGCGCGCGCCAACTGCGCGACAGCGGCGAGGTCCTGCATCTCGAACGTCATCGAGTTCGGGCTTTCGAGTACGATCAGCCGCGTCGCCGGCGTCAGCGCATTCTCGATGTTCGCGACATCGGTGCCGTCGATGAAGCTGTGCGTAACGCCGAAGCGCCCGAGCAGATCCCTGATCACCGCGCGCGTCCACGAATACGGCCGCTGCACGCAGATCACGTGATCGCCGGCGCTGACGCTGGCCATGACGGCTGCGGAGACTGCGCCGGCGCCGCTGGCGAACATCAGGCATTCTTCCGCGCCCTCGAGTGCCGCGACCTTCTTGCGCAGGATTTCGACGGTCGGATTGTTTCCGCGCGTGTAGGTCGTGCGCGTGAACTCGTCGCGGAAGCTGTCGCGAAACGCGGCGACGGTCGGAAACGCGAAAATCGAGGACTGGAAAATCGGCGGCGACACGGCGCCGCGATAGGTCTCGCGGTCTTCGCCGAGGTGATTGAGGATGTAGCTGAGGTCCATGTGCTTTAGGGCTGAGCGCTGGGGGCTGAGGGCTGATGCGTGCGGCAAACGCCGATGGAGGACCGCAGTCCGTCGAGAATTACGGAGCGAAATCCGCGCGCCCTCATAGCTGCTTCGGTCCGCCCTTCGGCCCTCAGCCCTCGGCCCTGCGCCCTGCTCACCATACTCAGCTCTCGGCCCGCATGGATTCCAGATACCCGCGCACGGCTGGCGCAAGAGTCGCATCCTGCATCGCAAAATGCAGCGTCGCCTTGACCAGACCGAGCTTGCTGCCGCAATCGAAGCGCGTGCCGTCGAAGCGGTAGGCAAGCACTCGCTGCTCGGCGAGCAATGCGGCAATTGCATCGGTCAACTGGATTTCGCCGCCAGCGCCAGGCTTGGTTGATTCCAGCAGGCCGAAAATCCGCGATGGCAGGACGTAGCGGCCGACGATCGCGAGATTCGACGGCGCGACGGCCGGCTTCGGCTTCTCCACGACATACTTGATCAGCGCCGCATGATCGGTTATCGGCGCGGCATCGACGATTCCGTACCTGTCGGTCTGGTCATGCGGCACCTCTTCGACAGCGATCGCGCTGGCCTTCTCGGAAAGCGCGAACTCGGCCATCTGGCGCAAGGCGCCCTTGCCCTGGTTCCAGATCAGGTCGTCGGGAAGGATCACGCCAAATGGTTCGTCGCCGACGACGGGCTTCGCGCACAGCACGGCGTGCCCGAGGCCCAGCGCCTCTGCCTGGGTGACGAAAATGCAGCGCACGTGCTTCGGCAGAACGCCCTGCACGAGGCCGAGCAGCTCGGTCTTTCCCGCGCGTTCGAGTTTGTGTTCGAGCTCGTAGGCAACGTCGAAATAGTCGGCGATCGCATGCTTGTAGCGATTGGTGACGAAGATCAGCGTATCGGCGCCGGCGTCGACGGCTTCGTCCACGGCATACTGGATCAGCGGCTTGTCCAGCACCGGCAGCATTTCCTTGGCGACGACCTTGCTCGCCGGCAGAAAGCGCGTGCCGAGACCCGCGACTGGAAACACGACCTTGCGCAACGCTTGACTCATTGCAGCTCCAAGACAAATCAGGAAAAAGATTGAACCACGAAGGACACGAAGGACACGAACGACACGAAGAAAAGCGAAGAATACGAAGCATGCGAAGAAGACAGGATCGAGCGGAAATGGCGGCTATCACGAGTCCAGCGCATTAGCAGGCGAGCAGCAAAAAACCGCTTTACTTCGTGTTCTTCGTGTACTTCGTGGTTCAAGCTTTGCTCCTGGCTTACGCCTGAGAGCGCACGATCGGCACGACGTCCGCATCTTCAACCGTGTCGCGCGCGGAAAATTCCGGCAGGAGGCTGATCAAGCAGCGGCGCAACGCGTCCTCGTCGTAGTCGCGCACTGATTGCGCTGCCTGGCGCAACTGCACGTTCAGCAGTTCCCACGACATGCTGCGCGGCTGCGCCAGGAATATCTTTGCGTGGCGCGTGCTCTGGTAGCTTTCCTGCGCGTGGAAAAGTTCCTCGAACAGCTTTTCACCCGGCCGCAGGCCTGTGTATACAATGTTGATATCGCGGCCCGGCACCTTGTTCGCCAGGCGGATCATCTGTTCGGCCAGGTAACTGATCCTGACCGGCTCGCCCATGTCGAGCGCAAAGATTTCGCCGCCAGATCCGAGC
>DASSGP010000177.1:0-2920 GCA_035693405.1 Rudaea sp.
CCATCTGGCTGACCGTGTTGCGGAGCAGGACCACGAACTGGTCGAACGACTCGACCGTGCCCTGCAATTTGATGCCGTTGACCAGGTAGATCGATACGGGAACGCGCTCGCGGCGCAATGCATTCAAGAAGGGGTCTTGCAACGACTGGCCTTTGGACATTGTTGTTCTCCTTATAATTCAAACCTGTGCGCGAACGCGAACCGGAAAAAAGGCGGCGCAGCCGGACCCTATGCATATGGTCTGGCGCGCCCCGATTCAAGGGATTGAAATTCTACACCTTTTCACTTGGCGCTCAAAGGGTCAAAGCACGCCGGCGCACACCGCCAGGCCATCCGGCCGATCCAGGAATGCCTTGACGGCTCCCTCACAAACGCTGTGATAACGCGTGTCGAACGGATCCACGGCACGGGCGTCGAGCTCGGCGCGCAGCCAGGTCAGCTGGCGCTTTGCCAGCTGGCGTGTGGCGAAGATCGCGCGGTCGCGCAGTTGCGCCGCATCGAACTGGCCATCCAGGTGCTGCCAGGCCTGACGATAGCCGACCGCACGCATCGACGGCAGATCCTGCTGCAGGGTGCCGCGCGCACGCAGCCCACGGACTTCCTCGAGAAATCCCTGCTCGAACATTGCGTCCATGCGCGTCGCGATGCGCGCGTGCAGCGCCGCGCGATCGGCCGGCACGAGAGCCAGCTTGAGCACGCGATACGCGAAGCGCGACGGCGCCGCGCCCTGCAGCACGGACAGCGGCTTGCCCGTCAGCGTGATGACCTCGAGCGCGCGCTGGATCCGCTGCGCATCGTTCGGCTTGATGCGCGCGGCGGCGATCGCGTCGAGTTCGTGCAGGCGCGCGTGCAGTGCCGGCCAACCCTGGGCCAGCGCGCTCTGCGCGATGTCGACACGCAGTGTCGCATCCGCCGCCGGCAGCGCCGAAAGGCCGTGTTGCAGGGCGCGGAAATACAGTCCCGTGCCGCCAACGAGCAGCGGCACGCGCCCGGCAGCGCTGATCGCCTGCATTTCGCGCAGCGCGTCCTCCCGGAATTCCGCCGCCGAATAAGGTTGGGCCGGATCGCGGATGTCGATGAGCCGGTGCGGAAACCGCGCCAGCGTCGCCGCTTCGGGTTTCGCCGAGCCGACATCAAGACCGCGATAGACCAGCGCGGAATCGACGCTGATGAGATCGAGCGGAAAGCGCTCGGCAAGCGCGCACGCCAGCGCGGTCTTGCCTGCGGCGGTCGGTCCCATGAGGAAAATCGCGGGAGGTCGTTGATCGATCGGCATGCCGTCGATTGTAGCCGCGCCGGCCCGGTGTCCGGTTCCTTCAGCCGCGGGCGAGGCTCTTCGGCGCCTTGCGCGCCCAGGCTTGGCGCATCAGCTCTTTGACGACCTTTCCGTCGGCTTTGGCCAGGTCGATACGTAGGCCGACGACCTTGCCGCCCCACCACAACTTCTCGACGCAGGTCGCGTGCACGGCCAGCGCAAGTTCGCGTTGTTCCTCGTCGACGAACACATGCAAATGCTGCCCGTCAGGCGGGACGGTGACGAAGATCTTGCCGCGAATCCGGAACGAAACGTAGTCGAAATGCGGTTGCTCGGTCACTTCGGGCAATGACAGCGCGTAGCGACGGGCTTGGCGGAGACTCGACGGCGGATTCGACATGGGCGTGACTAGCGCGATTGCCTTGGGATCTGCCGAACAGGAGGCTACAAGTATACAGATGCCTCAACGCACAAGCCCCTCTCCTGATTTGGAGAGGGGCTTGTGTGCGGTCCCCCGCTTGGACGAAATTTCAGATCGCAGACTAAGTCCTCCGGCCACCGCCGAGCAGCAGCACGCCGCCCAGGACGATCGCGCCGATGCCGGCCCAGACCGGGATATTGACCGTCTCCTTTTCCTTGACCGACAACTCGACCGGACCGATCTTGGTCTCGTGATTTTCCTTGGTGTAGCTGAAGCTGCCATACGCCAGTCCGAGCGCGCCGCCGATGATCAAAACGAGTGCCACTACCTTGATCGCGTTCATTGCTGCCTCCTCATGAAGAAATCGGCGAGCGAAAGCGCCCATCCGACCGAACCGCTCACTGCTTCGGAATCGTTCAAATGCGCCGGCCCTGCATGAAGCGGATCAGGATCACGACGAGAGCGACGATCAGCAGGATATGGATCAGGCCACCCAACGTGTAGGAGGTAACGAACCCCAACAGCCAGAGCAGCACCAGAACAACCGCAAGTGTCTCGAGCATCTTTCTTCTCCGTTTGCCAGGACCGCGATCCGTCGCAGATCGCCCGTGCGGAACGCGCGAAGAAAACCAGTCCGTGCCCGCACCAGCAAGCTTCCGGATAAAAAACGGATCAGGAATTCACCGCCGGACAATTCCGACCGGCGGGCGATCTTGCGACGGCGCAAAGTTACCGCTGCGCCGATGAACGACGTCTGTACCGCAACATTTCCACTTTTATAGTCGGTTCAGACGATGCCTGCACGCTGGCGACGCGCGCTCAATTCCGCGATCGTGAGCCAGGCGCCGAAAATTCCGATGGCAAGACACGGCAGGAGGAACAGCAATTCTCCCGGCCCGATCGCCGAGGGGTTTCCCGCAATCACGATGAAAAGGCAGCCTCCGGCGAGGACGAACAGGCACAGTCCGCCAAGCCACCGCATGCCTTCGATCATGCCGAGCGCAGCAATGGCGACAATGCCGCCGGTAAAGCCCAGCAGGCCCCATGGCATCAACACAAGGCGTGGGACAACAGCGTGGTGAGAAACGATGCCAGCGATCCGGCGGAGATCGCGTCACCCAGAATCAGGAACCACGCTGCGAGCAGGAGATACGGCAGCAAAACCAGTGTGCACAACAGGTGCAGAGCTCCGCGCATGGGCATTTGCCTCTACCGATGAAAGCTGAAGCACAAACTCCGTTCGT
>DASSGP010000178.1:0-6373 GCA_035693405.1 Rudaea sp.
TGGCTCTTGTTGCCATGGATCGCGGCCGTGCGCAGTCCGAATTTCTCCAGATGGACGCACAGCTTGTCGGCGCCGTGCTTGGTGCGGCTGAACACGAGGCTCTGACGGCGGCTGTCGGCAGACAACAGGTGCAGCAGCAGGTCGCGCTTGCGCGCGGCATCGACCGGATGCACGACGTGGGTCACGCCGGCCGCGACGGTGTTGCGCGCGGCGATCTGGATTTCCGCCGGATCGCGCATGAACTGCGCGGCGAGCTGCTTGATTTCGTCGGCGAACGTCGCCGAGAACAGCAGGGTCTGGCGCTGCTTCGGCAGGCTGCCGAGAATCTTCTTGATCGCCGGCAGGAAGCCCATGTCGAGCATGCGGTCGGCCTCGTCGAGCACGAGGATCTCGATGCCGGACAGGTCGGCCGTGCGGCGTTCCATGTGATCCATCAGGCGGCCTGGCGTGGCGACGAGGATTTCGACGCCGCGGCGCAGCGCCTGCATCTGCGGGCCCATGCCGACGCCGCCGAAGATCGCGGCGCTGTTGATGCGCAAATACTTGCCGTAGTCGCGCACGGCGTCGTGCACCTGTGCGGCGAGTTCGCGGGTTGGGGTGAGGATCAGGGCGCGCGGCTTGCGCGGCGGCGCCGATGCGCGCTGGCCGTTCGGAAACAGGCGCTCGAGCAAGGGCAGCGCGAACGCGGCGGTCTTGCCGGTGCCCGTTTGTGCGCCGGCGAGCAGGTCGCGGCCGGCCAGGGCGACGGGAATCGCGGCCGACTGGATCGCGGTCGGGGCGGTATAGCCCTGATCGGCAAGCGCGCGCAGCAACACGGGCGAGAGCCCGAGGGTTTCAAAAGACATTGTGTAAAGCTCCAAAGTTATACAGCCGGCGAAAATGCACGGCCGCAGGGTACAACCCGGAGCGTTCCCAGAAACCGCGCCGCAGGCAAACAGAAACGGATGTCGCTACGTCGAATGGACGAGCGGTCCGAAGGGGCGTCGTTGCCGAGTGGTACAGGGCGAGTCGTGAACAGCGCGCAGACTCATCTGCGAACTCCCGATCAGTGGATCAGGATCACGGTCGGCCGGAAGGGAAAAACGGAGGGCGACGCAGTACAACGCGGACAGTATAGGCGAAACCGGCCCGCCGCGCCACACCGGGGCCATTGTTGGTCAATCCGTTGCGCCGCGTGACGCGGCGCAAGCGGCCAGTGGCCGTCTAGAATTTTTGCTCTACGAACTTGTACGGGTAGGCCGGATCCTTGTAGCTGCCCGGCTTCTGCCGCTTCGGCAGCTTGATTTTCTTCCGCGGCAAGGCCTTGTAATCGACGCTGCTCAGCAAGTGGCTGATGATGTTGAGTCGCGCGCGGCGCGTGTCGTCGGAATTCGCGACGTACCATGGCGCCCACGACGTGTCGGTTGCGGCGAACATTTCGTCGCGCGCGCGCGAATAGTCGAACCAGCGGTTATAGGACTTCAGGTCCATCGGCGAAAGCTTCCAGATCTTGCGGCCGTCGTCGATGCGATCCTTCAGCCTGCGCGTCTGCTCGTCCGAGCTAACCTCGAGCCAGTACTTGAGCAGGATGATCCCGGAATTGACCATGATCTTTTCGAACGCCGGCACCATCTGCAGGAACTCGCGTGCTTCCTGCTCCGTGCAGAACCCCAATACACGCTCGACACCCGCGCGGTTGTACCAGCTGCGGTCGAAGATCACGACCTCGCCCGCCGCCGGCAGATACGGCAGGTAACGCTGTGCGTACATCTGGGACTTCTCGCGCTCGGTCGGCGCGGGCAGGGCGACCACGCGAAACACCCGCGGACTCACGCGCTCGGTAATCGCCTTGATCGTGCCGCCCTTGCCGGCGCCGTCGCGGCCCTCGAACACGATGCACACCTTGAGCCCCTTGAGCTTGACCCACTCCTGCATCTTTACCAGCTCCACGTGGAGCTTGCGCAGCTCGCGCGAATATTCTTTGCCGGACAGCTCGGCTGTTTCCGCAGCGGCAGCCGTATTTCCAGCCTTCGCTTTCTTGCCATTCCCCTTGCTTTCGGGTGGCGCGTTCTTCGCTCCGTTCTTCTTTGCCATATCGCCTCCTTCAGGTTTTCGAGTTGCCGACCGGCGGCCCCCGGCAGTTCGCACAATACGCCGGGCAAACAGTCCGGTCGACTAGGGAACAGGCGACGTGCTCGGGTTCGACGTTGCGCCTGGCAGCGGGCCAACGGTGCCGGCCTGCATTGCCTGATAGCGTTCGATCACCGCGCGCGCGTTGAACAGCAACCGGTCCGGACCAAGTTGTTGCGCCAGTCCGGAGCTTCGCGCGACCTCGAGGACGCCCGGGTTAAGTGCTGCCAGCCAGATCACGGCGCCGTCTGCGGTCGCGCGCTTTTCACCTTCGATCAGCACCTGCATTGCCGAGTATTCGATGTCGATCACCCGGCTCATGTCCAAAGCCACGACGCGAGGCTTGTGTTCGGCGACCAGTGCATTGATCTGCTCGCCGACATATTGCGCATTGACGAAGAACAGGCGGCCTTCCGGGCGCAGGATCAGCAGCCCTTCGAAGGTCTCGTCGTCGGGATGTTCGGGCGAGAGGGGACGCAGCACGTCGGCGCCGCGCTTGCGGCCGATGATCGACAGCCGCGGGTAGGCGGCCTGGCTCGAAAGGCCGATCAGGGACAAGACGATCGCGACGATAATGCCGTCGAGTGTGCCGAAGATCAGCACACCCAATGCCGCTGCGACCGCCCAGCGGAATTCCATCGCTCTTACTTTGCGTATGGCAAAAAACTCGGCCGGCTGGATCAGCACGATCGAGTAGACGATGACCACTGCCGCGAGCGTGGCATGTGGCAGCAGACCGAGCAACGGCGCCAGGAAAAGCATCGTTGCGAGCGCTACACCTGCGGTGACCAGCGACGCCTTCTGGGTCCTTCCTCCCGTGTTGCGCACCAGCGCGGTCTGCGAGGCGCCGCCGCCGGCCGGCATCACGCCGAACAACGCGCCGACCAGGTTGCCGGCCCCCGTGGCAATGAGTTCCTTGTTCGGATCGACGGGTGGTTCGCCGGCGGCGGTGAACGTGCGACCGACCGCAATCGTTTCGGTGAAGCTCATCAACGCGATGCCGAGCGCACCCGGAACCAGCTGCGCGATCAACGCCGGATCCGGCAGGGTCAGCGAAGGGAATCCCTGCGGAATCAGGCCGACGAGCGAAACGCCTTTGTCCTGCAATCCGAAGTACCACGCCGCGGCGATCGCGCCGCCGATGGCTACCAGCGGCGCAGGAATGCGCGGCAGGAATCGCTTGAACCCGATCAGCACGGCGAACGTCGCGACGCCCACCGCGAACGTCAGGATGGAGGTCTCGGGAATGTGCTGCGCCACGCTGAAGATATCGCGAAAGAAGCCTTGCTTCGTGATATGAATTCCGAGCAGCTTCGGCAGCTGGTCCAGCACGATCACGCAGCCGATTCCGGCCTTGAAACCGGTCAGGACCGGCGTGGAAATGAAGTTGGCGACAAAACCCAGGCGCAGCAGCCGCGCGAGCAGCAGTACCACGCCGACCAGCATGGTCAGCGTCGCGGTTGCGATGACGAGCTTCATCGGATCGCCGTCGGGCACGACGATGGCAAGTTCGGCGCCAGTCAGGATGCCGAGCGTCGTCGTGGAACTGACGCTCAATACGCGCGAGGAGCCGAGCAGCGCGTAGATCACCATCGGGATGAGGCAGGTATACAAACCCACGGCGACCGACAAGCCCGCCACCGTGGCGTAGGCCATTGCCTTGGGCAGCACGACGGCCGAAGCGGTGAGGCCGGAGACGATGTCGAAACGCAGCGTCGACGCGCCTGACGCGTTCGATACACTGCTTGCTGGAGGCTGGTTCATGCGGTCCGTCCCCGGATTCGCGCCCAATATACCTGCGTTCCGAGGCGACGGCGCGCCGCAATCGCGTCTCGATAGCGGGGCTACCCTGACCGGTTGTGCTGGCGACCCTCACGGGTTTGCGCTACGGCGCGCCGATCAGATCAAGGCGGCGGAGCTGCGCGGCGACCTTCGTCTGGTCGTCGAAATCCCGCCGAATCGTCAGTTGCGCTCGGCTTTTGCCCAGTCAAAATAGGTATATGAGGCAGGGCCATGGCGCAATTCCTTGATTTGCAGTTTCAAGTCGTAACGCGTCTTGCCGGTGTCGGCGCCAACGGGTGATTTGATCGCAAGGCCGGTCGCCGCGGTGGACGGCGCGATGGCCTTCGGTGTTACCGAGTACGCCTCCGCAACGTCGCGTTGCCCCTGCAGCGCTTCGAGCAACGGACGTCCATCTGCGTGCGGCAGCTCGATGCCGAGAATTTTCGCGACCGTCGGTGCAACGTCGACATTGCCGCTCGGCAGCGTATCCGTGAAGCCTTCGCGGAAGTGCGGGCCGAACGCGAGCAGTGTGTTGTGCACGTCGATCGGACTGAAGCTGCCGTGCATGCCGCGGCTGATATGGCCGGCGACGCCCTGGAATTCGATACCCGGCATGCCCTGGACCATCGCGTGTTCGTCGTACGTGTAGCCGACGACGATATCCGGGTTGCGGCCTTCGGCATTTTCCAGGTGCACGATCGACAGCGGCAGCGTGCCGGGAATGTCGCCGTAGCGTTCGTCGACGAAGATCGCGCCGTACTCCTCGCGGCTTTGCAGAAAGCGCACGGCGGCGCGGACGCGATCGGGATCATGCGCCGGGTGATACAGGTAGTCGCTGCCGCCGTTGCTGGCGATGACGAACGCTTCGCGCGGCAGGAAAGGGTGCAGGAGGTTGTAGTCCGGAGTCGTGTACTTGGCGTATCGATAATCGGGGCAGGAAGCCATATCGGCCGGCTTGTCCGGGTGCAACTGGCTGCCGTCGGCACGGATTCCCGACAGGGCCGGATCGTACATGCAGCCGCCGCCGTCATAGGCGCGGATCCCGGCCATGCTCAACTCGTGCGCAAGGCGAATTTCGCCGGAGACCGAATAGCCATGTTCGTTGTCGATTTCGCCAATTTTCCCATTGTCCACTTTGCGCAGTGGGAACAAGTCGAGCGGGCCGGACACCGTGCTGTGACCGTGATCGGAAACCACGATCAAGTCGGTCGTCTTTTCAATGCCGAGTTCGACGAGCTTGCCCTGCAGCTTGCCGAGCAAATCGTCCTGCGCCTTCAACGCCGCGTGATAGTTCGGTGCGCCGACGCCGTAAGCGTGCTCGGTCGTGTCCGGATTGCGCAACCAGACGACCGAGAGATCGGGTTTCTTCTGTGGCAGGATGTAGTCGAGGTAGACCGACATCAGATACTGGTTTGCGGCAATCGCTGGTGCGCCGCTGCGATCGGAAGGATCCGGGGTCACATGATCGGCGAGGTACTTAGTCCCCGGCTGAAACGTCGGATCACCGTTGTCCGGCGCGAGTTTCAGCGCGCCTCCCGGATAGGCGAACGCGGCTGCGACAGGAAGCGCGATGTGCGCCGCCTGCAACTCGCGCGCAAACTCGAGTGGGAAAACGGCCTTTTCGTCGATCATGACGCCGCCATTCTTGTAGTCCTGCAGAAATGCGGGCCCCGACTTGCCGATCGCAGCAGTTTTCAGTCCGGCCTTCTGCGCAGCCTGGAACAGCGTGCCTATCAGGATAAGGTGTCCGTCCTGGTTTGCGTCGAGTTGTTTGAGGATGCCGTAGTCTTCGTTGAAGACCGGCTCATTCAGATCGACTTCGTCGCCGCCCGACGTGCGCGCCGGCGCGCCGGGCCGGTAGATGGTGTTGCCATAGAAGCCGGATTTTCCGGAGAACGCGCCGGTCGCGAATGCCGCAGCATTCATCATCGTGAAAGTCGGATAGCTCGAATGATTGTCGGCGAAGTACGTGCCGCGTTTCGCGAGTGCGAAAAGACGCGGGGTGTCGGTTTCACTGATCGAATCTGGCCGCATTCCGTCCCAGACGAACACGATCACCCGATGACCAGGCTTTGCCGCGGAGGCCAGCGCGGGATGACCGCTCTGCGAGGCGGTGATAGCGCAGCCGGCAGCCGCGACGAGCAATGCCATCGCGAGCGCGACGCGCAGGAATCGTTTTTGCATTTGCGTGTTTCCAGCAGGAATCCGGGCATGGTTGCTGCCGCGCATTGCAACCGTGTTGCAGCCGCAGCGCCCCATACGTGGAACTGTAATCGGAATGACGCGCGGATTGAACCCGTGCAATAGCGAGATGAGTTGGCTGTGGTGCATTGCGGCTGGAAGCCCGCAGCGAAAACCACCACAATCGGCCCTCGACCAAGGGGAAAACGATGGCTATGACTTCCGTTCAGCGCAACGTCGTGATTGCCGGGTTTCTCGGCTGGACGCTGGACGCCTTCGATTTCTTCATCCTGGTCTTTGC
>DASSGP010000179.1:0-7600 GCA_035693405.1 Rudaea sp.
GATGATGTTCATCACCGTCGCTTCGTTCGGCCGCGGCCGGCGCTTGTCGATGATCGCCAGGTCGGCATCGTCGAGGCGCTTGGCGATCGCGCGTGCGCGCGCCACGCCACCAACGTCCGGACTCACGACGATCATGTCCGAATCGCCATGGTGCCGCCAGATATCCGCGAGCAGCACCGGTGACGAGTATACATTGTCCAAAGGTATATTGAAAAATCCCTGGATCTGGTCCGCGTGCAGGTCGACCGTCAAGACCCGGTCCGTACCGACCGCGCCGACCATCGTCGCCGCGACCTTTGCCGTGATCGGTACGCGCGCCGACCGCGGACGGCGGTCCTGGCGCGCGTAGCCGAAATACGGCAGCACCGCAGTCACGCTGGTTGCCGATGCGCGCTTGAGCGCGTCGACCAGCACCAGCAACTCCATGAAATTGTCCGCGGTCGGCGCCGAAGTGGACTGGATCACGAACACTTCCTGGCGCCGCACGTTCTCCTCGATTTCCACCTGCACTTCGCCGTCGGAAAAACGGCTGCAAAGCGCCTTGCCGAGCGGCACGTTCAACACCTTGCAAACTTCCGTCGCCAGCGGCCGGTTCGAGTTGCCGCTGAACACCAGCAACCCGCCACGCTCGTCGCGTTCGCGTCCGTAAGCGCCACCGAAGCCTGCTGTGTTCACCGTGTTCACATGCTGCCTTTCAATGGGTGGAGAAGCCGGCGTCGGTGGTGCGGGTGGAACGCAGTCTGGCTGGGACGGCAGGACTCGAACCTGCGAATGCGGGGATCAAAACCCCGTGCCTTACCAACTTGGCGACGTCCCACTATCTGTGCAAGCCGGGCATCGTGCCGCGCATCGCGGAAAACCGTCGCTCGAAAACCGGCGCCGGGCCTCCCGCATCGGCGCGTCCCGCGCCGCGTTCATCGTGCCGTCCGGATCAAGCCGGGCGGCGGTTGTATTCCAAAGCGTCCAGCAGCGGGGATCGATCGACTCCGCGCGCCCGATAAGCCGTGAAGCGCGCCGGGCATCGTTTCGCGATTTCATCGGCGCGCTCCGCCGATTCCACATCGACGAATACGCACCCGCCGCTGCCGGTCAGACGCGCTTCGCCGAACTGACCGAGCCAATCGATCGCGGCGGCCAGCGGCGGGTAACCCGCGCGCACGACGGACGTGAACGCGTTGGTCGTTCCTGCTCCCGAACCGGAAAGATAGTCGGATATTGTCAGGGGCGGCGAGTTTCGTGTCAATTCAGGCGCTTGAAACAATGCTGACGTTGCGACCGATACGCCCGGATCGACGATCACGTAGTGCCGCGGGCGCAGCGCGATCGGAGTCAGCTTCTCGCCGACCCCTTCGGCCCAGGCCGAGTAGCCGCGCACGAAAACCGGCACGTCGGCTCCAAGGTCGAGCGCGATGCCGGCAATCTGATCGGGGGACAGTCCGGACGACCACAAATCGTTCAGCGCGACCAGAACCGTGGCCGCATCCGAGCTTCCTCCGCCCAAGCCGCCGCCGAGAGGGATGCGCTTGTCCAGGGCGATGTCAACACCCAACCGACCGCCGGAATGCTCACGCAATGCATGCGCTGCACGCAGGCACAGGTCGTTTTCCGGGGAAACGCCCGGCACGTCGTTGACGCGCGCGATCTCGCCGTCTGCGCGTACGCGCAGACGCACCGTGTCGCCCCAATCGAGCAGCTGGAATACCGTCTGCAGCAGGTGGTACCCATCGGCGCGCCGGCCGACGATGTGCAGGAAGAGATTCAGCTTGGCCGGGGCCGGCCATGACGTCCAGGACTGCGTCATTCGAAAGACCAGCGCTCGATTGCCATCCTTACGCGGGCATTGCCGCGGGCGGCGAACAGTTTGCGCGGCATCGGCGGCTGGCTGTCGGCAAACCAGTCGCGGTATTCGATCCTCCAGCCGTCCTGCACCACGACGGCCGGAAGGTTCTGCGCATCGTACTGGACGTCGGCACGCGGTCCCGGCGCGCGCAGGCCGCGAACCCAAGATCCCAGTGCAGCCAACGGCACATCCCAACCAAGCCGCTCATGCAGCAGGCGTTCTGGATCGGCGCCGCGAACGGGCTGCTCGTCGACGCCTTCGAGTTGCGCCTGCCGTGCATCGCCCGAAAGCTTCCAGGTCTTTCCAGTCACCGGCGCGCGCACGGTAAAGCTGTAGCTTTCACTGTTCTGTTGCCACGTGAGGTCCCCGCTGCCGCCATCGCGCCCGTCCGAAACGCTGATGTGCGCTTCGATCTGCCAATGCGTGCGCGGTGCGAGTGCTGCTTCGCGCGCGTCCTGGCTGGCGCTGGTCGCGGCCGTTTCGCGAACGCGCACGGGCGCGCATGCTGCCAATGCGGTCACGATTATCAGGACTGCGACGGATCGCAGGTGCCTGCCGCGTGGCCACGCCATGGATTGCGTGGCGGCTACCGGCATGCGCTCGCAGCCCGCCGATAGCCGTCCTGCTTCGCGGCTGTCATGACACGAGCCGCTTCATCGTCTCGATCAGGACCTTGTTCTTGTCGTCCTTCTTGCGGCCCTGATCCCAGATCCTGCGCGCTTCGTCTTTCTGCCCGGAGACCCAGAGCACTTCGCCGAGATGCGCGGCGATCTCGGCATCGGGCTGCTTGTCGTAGGCGCGCCGGAGCTGTTCGAGCGCCTCGTCGAGATTGCCCAGGCGATACTGCACCCAGCCGAGGCTGTCGATGATCGCCGGCTCGCCGGGTTTCAGGGACAGCGCCTTCTGGATCAGCTCGAGCGCTTCCGTCTTGTGGTCGGTGCGGTCGGCGAGCGTGTAGCCCAACGCGTTCATCGCATTCGCGTCGTCCGGCTTGAGTTCGAGCACGCGGCGCAGGTCGCGCACTGCGGCATCGACATGGCCGAGATCGTCATTGAGCAGGGCGCGCGCATACAAAAGCCGAACGTCGTCCGGCAGCGTCTGCAGGCCGCGATCGTAGGCGGCGATCGCATCGGCTTCGCGCTGGTGACGGCTCAGCAGTTCGGCTTCGAGCAGGTAGGTCTCGCCGAGTTCCTTGCTGTCGTCCGCAGCGCGCGCCTGCAGCTCGTGAACGAGCGCAAGCGCCTCGACCGTCTTGCCATTGTCGTCGTGCAGGATGGCGATGCGCAGCTGCACCTCGAACCCATGCTCTGAGTCCGGAGAGATCTGGTCATACCAGGCCAGCGCGTCGGCTTTGTGGTCGAGCAATTCGGCCAGCTGTCCGAGCAGATGCATGCGGTCGTCCGGGCGCGGCTCGGGCAACGCCTTGACCTCGCGATACAGCGCTTCGGTGAGTTTCTTGTCGTCCGCCCGGGCGCAGTAGGCGGCGCGCGCGGCGAACGTGAAGTCGTCCTGCGGACCTTGCGCCAGGATGCGGGCGGCTTCGGCGTTGTCGCCAAGTTCACTGAGCAGTGCGGCGTACGCGAGCCGCATGTGCGTGTTGCCGGCGTCGCGATGCAGCGCGTCGGCGAACAAGGCGCGCGCGCCGGCCTTGTCGCCGGCCTTGAGGCGGAGCTGCGCGGCCCAGGCATAGGCGTCGGCAGTCTTGAACCGGGTCACGGCCTGGGTCGCGAGGGACTGTGCCAACGCCGGGCGTTCGAGCCGCGCGGCGAGCTGGCTCATCGCAATCCAGGTCTGCACCTTGTCGCCAAGGCGATCAGGCTTGGCGACGCGCTCGAGCAGCGCTCCAGCCTGTTCCTTGTCGTCGTCGCTCAGCAGCACCTGCGCGATCGCACTCCAGCCTTTTCCCTCGGACTGACGAGCCAGCCGCTGCAAATCTTCGTAGGCGGCATCGGGCTTCTGGTCATGCAACGCCAACGCCGCGCGCGCCTGCCAGACTCCTGGATCGTCATGACGTAGCGTCTGCCAGTGCGCAAGGTCGTCGCGGGCCAGATCCCATTGCTTGGCCGCCAGCGCAATGTGGGTTGCCTGGCCGGCCAGCGCCGGGTCGTCGCTCAACCGCGCTGCCTGGGAATAATCGCGCGCCGCACCGGGCAAATCGCCGGAACTCAGCGCAAACTGGCCGGCGAGCATCAGCTTCAGCGAATCCTGCTCCGACGGAACCGGCGCGACCTTCAGGCGCTCCAGCGGCTGCGTCGGCGCTTTCGCGCGCGGACCGCTAGTCGAAGGCAGGCTTGCGCAGGCGCCAAGAAGCGAGGCTGCGAGCACGCCGATCGCCGCGTTGCGCACGCTGCTGCGGGCTCGAATTTGCATCATGTCGTGAACGATCCTGGTCGACGTTTCGGCGGCGGCCGCCGAGGCATTTCTTGATATCGCGCGGACCGGGCCGCACAATCTCGCTGATGCGGCGTGGCGCAACCGGTCGGCTGCACCCGTGACGCCAGCGCTGCTAGATTACCCGATTGTCGCACGCATGGCCCTCATTGCCGTTGGACTGAATCACCTGACCGCACCGCTCGACCTTCGCGAGAAGGTCGCGTTCGCGCCCGAGGTCACGCCCCAGGCATTGTCGGATCTTGCGCGCCAACCCGGCGTGAACGAAGCGTTGATCCTGTCCACGTGCAATCGCACGGAACTGTACGTCGACGTGGCTCCGGGGGCCGAAACCGTGCCGCGGCGCTGGTTGTCCGAACAACATCGTCTGACCGAAGGTCGCATCGACGAGTTCCTTTACCATCACGCCGACGATGACGCCGTGCGCCACTTGTTCCGTGTCGCCACGGGCCTGGATTCGATGGTGCTGGGCGAACCGCAGATCCTCGGACAGGTCAAGGACGCCTATCAGGCCGCGCGCAGCGCCGGCAGCATGCGCGCGCCGATGGAGCGCCTGATGCAGCAGACGTTCGCCGTGGCCAAGCGTGTGCGCAGCGATACGCGCATCGGCGCCAGTCCGGTATCGGTCGCGTTCACCGCGGTCCGCCTGGCCGAGCGCCTGTTCGCCGACATCAGCCAAGCTTGCGTGTTGCTGATCGGTGCCGGCGAAACGATCGAACTGGCCGCGCGCCACCTGGCCGAATCGCGCGCCCGGCGCCTTATCGTCGCCAACCGCACGCTCGAGAATGCGCAAGCGCTGGCGAGCAAATTCGGCGCCTATGCGATCGGCCTGCACGATCTGCCCCAGCATCTGGCCGAAGCCGATATCGTCATTTCCTCGACGGCGAGCCGCGAGCCGGTGATCACGCGCCTGATGGTCGAGGACGCGCTGCGCGCGCGCCGCCGTCGGCCGATGTTCCTCGTCGACATCGCCGTGCCGCGCGACATCGCCGCCGACGTCGCCGATCTCGACGATGCCTACCTGTACACGATCGACGACCTCAAGCAGGTCATCGACGAGAACCTGCGCTCGCGCCAGGCGGCCGCGATCGAGGCCGAGGCGATCATCGATCTTCAGGTCGAGCACTATCAGGCATGGCGGCGCGCGCTCGAACTGCGCAACCCGCTCGCCGGCCTGCGCCGCGAGGCCGAAGCGCAGCGCGACGCCACGCTGGCGAAGGCACGTACGCTGCTCGCGAACGGCCGCACGCCGGAACAGGCGCTGGAATTCCTCGCCCATACGCTGACCAACAAGCTGCTGCATACGCCGAGCGCGAACCTGCGCGAAGCGGCGCAGCGCGGCGACGTGGAGCTGCTGCGCGCAGCGGAGCAACTGTTCGATTCGGCGCCCGAAGAAAAAGAAAAAGCGAAAGAAGAAAAAGGCGATAAAGTGGACAAAGAAGCATGACGCCGTCACTGATGCGCAAGCTCGGCGAGCTCGCCGAACGCCACCAGGAAGTCGCGCTGCTGCTGGCACAGAGCGAAACGATCAACGATCCGAACCGCTTCCGCGCCCTGAGCAAGGAATATGCCCAGCTCGAACCCGTAGCGAAGTCACTGCGGGCATACGACGATGCCGGGCGGGCGCTGCAAGCCGCGCAGGCCATGCTCGACGATCCGCAGATCCAGAACGACAAGGGCATGCGCGAGCTGGCGACGAGCGAAATTTCGGAGCTCGAAGCGCGCCGCGCCGATCTCGATCGCGAACTCGGCCTGCTGCTGCTGCCGAAGGACGCGCGCGATGACGCCAACATTTTCCTCGAAGTCCGCGCCGGCACCGGCGGCGACGAGGCTGCGATCTTTGCCGGCGACCTGTTCCGCATGTACAGCCGCTTCGCGGAGCGCCAGGGTTGGCGCGTCGAGATCCTGTCGGCCAGTCCGGGCGAACACGGCGGTTACAAGGAGATCATCGCGCGCGTCGAAGGCAAGGGCGCGTTCTCCAAGCTCAAATTCGAGTCCGGCACGCATCGCGTGCAGCGCGTTCCGGCAACCGAGGCGCAAGGCCGCATCCATACGTCGGCCGCGACCGTTGCCATCCTCCCGGAGATGGACGAGATCGAGGATGTCGAAATCAATCCGGCCGATCTGAAGACCGACACGTTCCGCGCGTCGGGCGCCGGCGGCCAGCACGTCAACAAGACCGACTCGGCGATCCGCATCACGCACCTGCCGACCGGCATCGTCGTCGAATGCCAGGACGAACGCAGCCAGCACAAGAATCGCGCGCGCGCGCTGTCGCTGCTCAAGGCGCGCATGCTCGACGAACAGCGCGCCAAGCAGACTGCGGCGCAGGCCGAGTCGCGCCGCCTGCAAGTCGGTTCCGGCGACCGCAGCCAGCGCGTGCGCACTTATAATTTTCCACAAGGCCGCCTGACCGACCATCGCATCAATTTGACGCTGTACAAATTGCCGGAAATCGTCGCCGGCGACCTCGATCCTGTAATCGGTCCGCTGACGCAGGAGTTCCAGGCCGACCAGATGCAGGCGCTGACCGGGCAGGCCTGAGGCTGAGGGCTGAGGGCTGAGGGCTTGAGGGCTAAGGGCTGAAGAGCGCGCTACTTGCGAGCGTCACCGCGAATGCACTTACTCAGCGTGAGCTCCCAGCCCTGCTTTCCTGCCACATTCACGCCGGACCCCGCACTGTGGCACGATGCGCCGACACAAGCGCATTGCAGGGACGATGTGAATTTCGATCCGGCCCTCGGCACGGGCGTTTCCGAACTGGTCGACCTGATCTCGCAAGGCGATCTTGCGCGCGCGCGCGCGCGCGCGAACGAACTGCTCCAGCGCTATCCGCAACAGGCCGAACTGTGGCGGTTGCTCGGCATCAGCTGCCTGCAACAGGGCGCGTACGACGACGCACAGGCCGCGCTCGCGAACGCCGTCGACCTGGCGCCGCATTCGGTCGAGATCTGGTGCAACCTGGCCAGCGTGCACACCGCAAGCGGCCGCTTCGACGATGCCGAACGCGCGCTGCACCGGGCGCTGAAACTCGAACCGAACCACGCCGCCGCGCTGAACAACCTTGGCAGTCTGCTCGACGCGCGCGGCGACTACCTCGCCGCCGCCGAATGTTTTGCGCGCGCGATCGCGCATCGTCCGGACTATGCGCGCGCATGGCTCAACCAGGCCGGCGCCCTGCTGACTTTGCGCCAGCTGGACCGGGCCGAGACCAGCGTGCGCCGGGCGATCCAGCTCGCGCCACACTGGGCCGACGCGCATTTCGTGCTCGGCAACATTCTGACCGAAGCGGGCAAGACGCTGCAGGCAACGTCCGCCTATCGCGACGCCGTTCGCGACGCGCCGACCGACGCGCGCTACCACTACCAG
>DASSGP010000180.1:0-11063 GCA_035693405.1 Rudaea sp.
GCGCTTGCGTTCCTGCGTCGGCTTCTCGTAAAACTCGCGCTTGCGCGTTTCGGCCAGGATTCCGGCCTTCTCGCAGGTGCGTTTGAAGCGGCGCAGAGCGAACTCGAAAGGCTCGTTCTCGCGAACTTTGACGTTGGGCATGTACGCTCCACTGGTAAACTGATGACCCGACAACCGGGCGAGCCGGGTATTTTACCGTGCAAAACCAGTCGATTGCAAAGCCCGGGCTTGTTCTGGGCATAGAAACCTCCTGCGACGAAACCGGCGTGGCCGTGTTTTCCCTGGCCCAGGGGCTGCTGGCGCATGCCCTTTACAGCCAGATCGACATGCACGCCGAGTACGGCGGCGTGGTGCCGGAACTGGCCTCGCGCGACCACGTGCGCAAGCTGCTGCCGCTGATTCGGGCCACCCTGGCGCAGGCCGGGATGGCCACCCGCGACCTCGGCGGCGTGGCCTATACGGCCGGCCCGGGGCTGGTCGGCGCCCTGCTGGTAGGCGCCTCGTGCGCGCGCGCGCTGGCCTGGGCACTCGATGTGCCGGCAATCGGCGTGCACCACATGGAAGGCCACCTGTTGGCCCCGCTGCTCGAACCCGACCCGCCGCAGCCGCCGTTTGTCGCCCTGCTGGTCTCGGGCGGCCATTCGATGCTGGTCGAGGTTGCCGCCATCGGGCGTTACCGGCTGCTCGGTGACACGCTCGACGATGCGGCCGGCGAGGCGTTCGACAAGACCGCCAAACTCATGGACCTGGGCTACCCGGGCGGCCCGGCGCTGGCAAAGCTGGCCGAATCCGGCACGCCGGGGCGGTTCAGGTTCTCCCGGCCGATGACCGATCGTCCCGGGCTGGACTTCAGTTTCAGCGGATTGAAGACCCAGGTTCTGCTCGCCTACCAGAAGCATGCCGGCGATCCGGCCGTCAAAGCCGATGTCGCGCGCGGGTTCGAGGACGCCATCGTCGACACGCTCGTGATCAAGTGCCGACGCGCGCTCGAACAGACCGGCGACCGGCGGCTGGTCATCGCCGGCGGCGTCGGCGCAAACCGCACGCTGCGCAAGCGGCTCGCGGATGCCGCCGAGCACGACGGCTTCAAGGTTTACTTTCCGCGCCTCGAGTTTTGCACGGACAATGGAGCGATGATCGCGCTGGCCGGCGCGCTGCGCCTGCAGGCCGGATTGCACGACGACGCCTCGATCCGTGTTCAGCCGCGTTGGGATCTGGAAAGTTTGCAAGGGCTGAGGGCTGAGGGCTGAGGGCTGAGGGCCGCAAGAGCGCGCGCATCGCCCAACGGCCGCGCTTGCGTTTTTGCTTTGTATACACTTTGCAATCGATCAACACCTAACGCAGACTCTCCCTCGTCCCTCGTCCCTCGTCCCTCGCCCCTCGCCCCTCGCCCCTCTAGTCCCTAGCCTCTAGCCCCTGCCCAATGGACCTCGTCTTCATCGAAGATCTGCGCATCGAAACCGTCATCGGCATCTATGACTGGGAGCGCAAGATCCGGCAGGTCGTCGCGCTCGATCTGGAAATGGCGTTCGACAACCGCAAACCCGCGGCGAGCGACCGGATCGAGGACACGCTGAACTACAAGGCAGTCAGCAAGCGATTGACAGCTTTTGTGGAAGAATCCAGTTTTCAACTCGTCGAAACCCTGGCCGAACGCTGCGCGGAGATCGTGCGCGACGAGTTCGGCGTGAGTTGGCTGCGGCTGAAGCTGTCGAAACCGGGCGCCGTGCGCGGCTCCAAAGCGGTCGGCGTCACGATCGAGCGCGGCACGAAACCCGCGCAATGACGCGCGTTTATCTGAGCCTCGGTTCGAACATCGGGCCCGGCAAAAACCTGCGGGCCGCGATCGGCGACCTGCAGGCGAAGTTTGGCCGGATCGTCGTTTCGCCTGCCTACCGCTTTCCGGCGGTTGGTTTCGCCGGTCCCGATTTTGTAAATCTTGCGGTCGGTATCGACACCGATCTCGACGCGTTCGCACTGAATGACTGGCTGCACGCGCTCGAGGACCGTCATGGTCGCCGCCGCGACGTGCCGCGCTATTCGAGCCGGACGCTCGATATCGACATCATCTTGTACGGCCATCGCGTCATCAAGGGAGCTGGCAACCTCGAAGTACCCAGGGCCGAGCTGATGCAGACGTTCGTGCTGCAACCGCTCGCGGACATCGCGCCGGATGCACTGCATCCAACGCTGCACAAGTCGATCGGCGAACTGTGGGCAAGCGGTGCGGCGAGTGGCGAGCGCGGGTCAGCCATCGACCTCACGGCATAGGGGCCCCGGCAAGTTCACGATGAAAGTGACGGTTCAGATCGCGAGCGACCGGCCACCATCGACGTTCAGGATCTGGCCGGTCGTGAATTTCGCGTCGCGCAACAGGAACAGCACCGTGCCGGCAACGTCTTCCGGTGCGCCGGCTCGCTGCAGCGGCGTGCGCGCGATCAGCTCGGTCTGGTCGGCGTACGCCTTCCCGGACTCCGGCCAGAGCACGGCGCCAGGGGCCACGCCGTTCACGCGAACTTCCGGTGCGAGCTCCTTCGCCAGCGCCAGCGTCATCATCGCCAGCGCCGCTTTCGCCATGCAATAGACCGGATGCCCGGGCAACGGCCGCTGCGCATAGATGTCGACAAGGTTGACGATCGCGCCGTGCGCCGCGCGCAGGTGTGGTGCGGCGGCCTGCGCCAGGAACAGCGGCGCGCGGGCGTTGCTCGCGAACAGGTCGTCCCACTGGGCCAGTGTGACCTTGCCGATCGGCGTCGGAAAGAACGTCGATGCGTTGTTGACCAGCGCATCGAGCCGGCCGAAGCGCGAAATACACTTTTCCACAATGCCCGGCAACGCGTCGGCGTCGGCCAGCTCGGCCGGAATCGGCAGCGTGCTGCCGGCGCGCGCCGCGTCGAGGTCGGCGCACAGCGCCTGCACGTCGACAAGCGAGTGGCGGTAGTGCAACGCAAGATCGTAGCCGGCCGCGTGCAGCGTGCGCGCGATCGTCGCGCCGACACGCCTGGCGGCGCCGGTGATCAGGGCAACGGGACGTGGCGGTTCGGCTCGTGGCATGTCGTTTGTTTGCGATCGGTAGCGCGGATTGGATTAGGATTGCCGCGGTCCCGCCGATAGTACCGCGCATGCACACCGATTTGCCCGAACCCGATGCCGATGCGCGCGCCCACAGCGAGCGGCTGACCGCGCTGATCCGCGGCGAAATCGCCGCTGCCGGCGGCGCGCTCGACTTCGCCCGCTACATGGAACTGGCGCTGTATGCGCCGGGACTGGGCTACTACAGCGCCGGCGCGGCGAAGTTCGGCGCGGCCGGCGACTTCATCACCGCGCCCGAGCTCGGCTTCGTGTTCGCGCGGTGCCTGGCGCGCGCGCTCGTGCCGACGTTGCGCGAAACCCGCGGCGACATCCTCGAACTCGGTCCCGGCAGCGGCGCGCTCGCGGCCGAATTGCTTCTGGAGCTCGAACGCCTCGATGCGCTGCCCGGCCGCTACCGCCTGCTCGAACGCAGCGCCGATCTGCGCGAACGCCAGCGCACGCTCATTCTGCAGCGTTGTCCACATCTGGAAAAGTTGACCGAATGGCTCGACGCTCCGCCGGAGCAGCCGTGGCGCGGCGCGCTCGTCGCGAACGAAGTCATCGATGCGTTGCCGGTGCGACGGTTCACGCTGCGCGCGGATGGCGTGCACGCGTGCGCCGTCGGTGTCGATGCCGGCGGTCGCTTGGCCGAACGCGAAATTCCGGCTGACGCCAGTCTCGCTGGCGCGGTCACAGCGGCGCTCGGCGCACGTATCGACGCGCTGCCGGCGCCGTACCGGTCCGAAGTGTGCACGCTGCTGGGGCCGTGGCTTGCGGAGGTGACGCGCTCGCTCGAGCAGGGCGACGCCTCGTTCATCGACTATGGCTACGCACGCGACGACTACTACGCGCCGGAACGCCGCGAAGGCACGCTGCGCTGCCACTACCGCCATCGCGCGCACGATGATCCGCTGCTGTGGCCGGGCTTGCAGGACATCACGGCGTGGGTGGACTTCGACGCGCTGACGGCGGCCGCGGTCGCGGCCGGTTTCGAGCCTGACGGGAACATGACGCAAGCCGAGTTCCTGATCAGCAATGGCCTCGACAGCGTGTTTGGCGAAGCGTTCGCGCTGGCACCCGACGAGGCGGCGAAATACCGCCTCGCGCAGGAGGTCAAACACCTGACCTTGCCGGGTGAGATGGGTGAGCGGTTTCGGGTGCTGCGGTTTCGCCGCGCGGGCTAGTGGCCACTGGATCCTGGAAGGCGACGAACGGGCGGTCGCGCGGGTCACAAGGGCGCTCATTTACACATTGCCACACGTTTTGGCCGAGCCGAAACCGTTAGAATGCGCCGCCTCGCAATCGCGAATGCGAAAACAGGCTTGGTCTCAATGAAATCCTTGCACATTATCGTCGCCGCATTGGCCGCCACTGCTGCCATGCCCGCGCTTGCCCAGGAGCAGCTGCGCGCGGAAGTTGCATCGGCCGTGCGCCAGGACGTGCTGCCGTCATTGCGCAATGTCGTGCCGCAAAAAGACGGCTACGATCGCTGGCACTTTCGCGCCGAGCACATGATTCCGTTGCCGAATATCCCGCCGGGCCAGACCGATGGCGCCGTACAGGGTGCGGCAGCGCGCGGCCGGTTGGCGCCGACGGTGCAGACAGGGGTCGATGGCGTCGGCAACGGCTTCAACGGTCCGGGAGGCTCCTTCACCGTCCAGTGGGCGCCGCCGGACACGGTTGGCGCGGTCGGTGCGACGCAGTATGTGCAGATCGTCAATTCCGGCTTGGCTGTGTTCGACAAAGCGACCAAGAGTGTCGTCTACGGTCCGGTGCCGACGAACACACCCTGGGTCGGTTTCGGCGGCGCCTGCGAGGCCGACAACGATGGCGACGCCGTCGTCGTCTACGACAAGGCGGCCAACCGCTGGATCATCTCGCAGTTCGCGGTCGCGGCGAAGCCGTATTTCCAGTGTGTCGCGGTTTCGCAGACTTCCGACGCGACCGGCGCATACAACCGCTACGCGTTCTCTTACGGCAGTGTCTTTCCCGACTATCCGAAGATGGGCGTCTGGCCGGACGCGTACTACGAAACGTTCAACATGTTCAACGGCAATTCATTCGTCGGCTCGAAACTGTGCGCCTACGATCGTACCGCGATGCTGACTGGCGGCGCCGCGACTCAGCAATGCTTCCAGCTGACGAGCAGTTTCGGCGGCGTGCTGCCTTCGGATCTCGATGGTTCGACACCGCCGCCGGCCGGCGCGCCGAACTACATGCTGAACTTCGACTCGAACTCGCTGAACCTGTGGAAGTTTCATGTTGACTGGGCCAATACCGCGAATACGACCCTGACCGGGCCGAGCAACATTGCGGTCGCCGCGTTCACGCCGGCGTGCGGTGGGGCCGCGTGCATTCCGCAGTCCGGCACGCATGAAGAGCTCGACTCGCTCGCCGACCGCCTGATGTTCCGTCTGGCCTACCGCAACTTCGGCGATCACGAATCGCTGGTCGTGAATCATTCGGTCAAGGTCGGCACACTGAACAAGAATCCGTACACCGGCGTGCGCTGGTACGAATTGCGCAGCCCCGGGACGGCGCCGGTAGTCTTCCAGCAGTCGACGTTTTCGCCGGACACGAACTATCGCTGGATGGGCTCGATCGCAATGGACGGGCAGGGCAACATGGCGCTCGGCTACAGCGTATCGAGCGACACGATGTTCCCGGCAATCCGCTACACCGGTCGCCAGGTCGACGATCCGCCGAGCACGATGCAGGCCGAGGCGTCGATCATCGAAGGCGGCGGCTCGCAAACCCAGGGCCTCGACCGCTGGGGCGACTACAGCGCGATGACGATCGATCCAGTCGACGATTGCACGTTCTGGTACACGAGCGAATATCTGAAAGCCAACGGCACGTTCAACTGGAGCACACGTATCGCCTCGTTCAAGTTCGGCAGTTGCGGCGTTGCCAAGCAGGACCAGACGATCAATTTCACCTCGCCAGCGCCGGGCGCCGCGAAATTTGGCGGGACGTACGTCGTGACGGCGACGGCAACGTCGGGCCTGCCGGTGACGTTTTCGATCGATGCCGGATCGGCGTCGGTATGTTCGCTCAGCGGCTCGCAGGTTTCGTTCATCGGCGTCGGCAGCTGCGCGATCAACGCCAACCAGGCCGGCAATATCGGCTACAACCCTGCGCCGCAGGTGCAGCAGTCGTTCGCGGTCGGACAGGCCAGCCAGACGATCAACTTCACCTCGACGGCGCCGGTCGGCGCGGCTCTGGGTGACCCGGACTACACGGTAACCGCATCAGCGAGTTCGGGCCTGGCGGTTCTGCTTTCGATAGACGCAAGCTCGAGCGCGGTGTGCACGATCGACGGCAGCAGCAGCGGATCGCATGTGTCGTTCGTCGGCGCCGGGACGTGCAAGATTGACGCGAATCAGGCCGGCGACGCCAATCACAGCGTAGCGCCTCAGGCGCAGCAATCGTTCACGGTCGCTCCCGGCACGCCGACGCTGGTGTTCACGACCCAGCCGGGCAACGTCACCGCTGGCGGCGTGCTCGCAACGATCGCGGTGACCGAGAAGAATCCGCTTGGCGCCACGATCGACGACAACGCCAGCGTTGTCGACTTCACGGTCAACGCGTGCGGCGGTCCGATCAGCCTCGGCAGCGCGATCATGGTGCACGGCGTTGCGACGCTCGACACGACGCTGCATTTTTACACCGTCACCGATCCGTCGACGCTGCAGGTCACGGCGAAGACGCTCACGCTGACAGGAAGCAGCGATGGTTTCATCGTGCAGGCCAATGGCGGTCTCGTCTTCGCCAATGGTTTCGAGGGCTGCCGACTCTGACTTCACGCGTCGGCGCCGGCGTTGTGGCACCGGTTGCAACGTCAGCCGGTCGGGCGAATCGCACGCTTCGTCGGCGCCGGCGCGGTCGTTAAAAATTTCCTCTGAACCGGCGACCTGGTGTGGGGTACAGTTCACTCATGATCCGCTTCGTTGCCGGTCTGTCCCGGCTGTTCATCCTTTTTGTCCTGTCAGTCTCCGCTGTCGTAGCGTCACCGGTGTCGCCGCCGGCGACACGCTTGATCACGCAGGGGATCGATCCGGCGCGCACCGTCGAGTTGCCCGGCAACGTTCGGCCGGAGGCGGCGAACGCGCGCTACGACCGCGGCCCGGTTCCCGCCGATTTTCCGCTGAACCATCTGCTGTTGCAGCTGCGACGGCCGATCGACCGCGAGACGGCGCTGGCCGAGTTGATCGAACAGCAGCAGGATCCATCGTCGCCGAACTACCACAACTGGCTCGGCGCCGAGCAGTTCGGTGGCCTCTATGGTCCGGCGCAGGCCGACGTCGACACGATCGTGGCATGGCTGCAGGCACAGGGTTTCGCCGTCGACCGCGTCTACGAAAGCGGCATGACGATCGCGTTTTCCGGAACGGCGGGCCTCGTGCGCAAGGCGCTCGGCGCCGACATCCACCAGCTCGATGTCGACGGCCAGGTGCATTACGCGAACGTCGGCAATCCGCGCATCCCTGCGGCGCTTTCCGACGCGGTCGCCGGAATCGTCGCATTGCACGATTTCCGCCCGCGTCCGCAGCTGCAGCCCAAGGCCGTGCCCGCCTACACGATCAGCGGCGGCGCGCTGGCTGTCGTGCCCGCCGACCTCGCGACGATCTACAACCTCGCGCCGCTGTTCACCGCCGGCCAGAAGGGGCAGGGCATCACGATCGCGCTGATGGAGGATACCGACGTCTATTCGACGACGGACATCACGAAGTTCCGTACAACGTTTGGCCTCGGCGCGGCGGCGTTCACGCAGACGCATCCGGGCTGCACGGATCCCGGCGCGGTGATCGGCCGCGATGCCGAGGCCACGCTCGATGTCGAATGGGCGGCGGCCGCAGCGCCGGGCGCAACACTACAACTCGTGTCGTGCCCGAACCTGTTCGATGCGATCGCCAATCTTGTGAACGCGAACGCAACGCCGCCGGCGATCATGAGCGTCAGCTACGGCCAGTGCGAGGCAGTGCTGGGCGCCAGCGCCAATGCATTCATCGCCTCGACCTACCAGCAGGCCGTCGCCAAGGGCATTTCCGTGTTTGTCTCCTCGGGCGACGAAGGCGCGGCCGGATGCGACGCCGGCGCCAGTCAGGCGTCGCACGGCATCGGCGTCAACGGCCTGGCGTCGACCCCGTACAACGTCGCCGTCGGCGGCACCGACTTCGGCGACACGTTCGCGCACACCACGGGCACTTACTGGAACAACACGAACACGGCGACCTTTGGTTCGGCGAAGTCATACATCAACGAGATTCCGTGGAACGATTCGTGCGCGAGCCAGCTCATCGCCTCGTTCAAGGGCTTCGCGCAGACTTACGGCACCAGCGGTTTCTGCAACAGCGCCAGTGGCGCGAACTTCCTGACCGTCGTTTCCGCCGGCGGCGGACCGAGCGGATGTTCCAGCGGCGCGCCGGCGACAGCCGGCGTCGTCGGCGGCAGTTGCTCGGGCCGGGCCAAGCCGAGTTGGCAGTCGGGCCTGTTCGGCAATCCCGGCGACGGCGTGCGCGACCTGCCGGACGTCTCCTTGTTCGCCGCCAACGGCGTGTGGAACCACTACTACGTCTTTTGCTTCTCCGATCCGCGCCAGGATCCGGCCAACAACAACGCGGTGTACGGCACGCCGTGCATCGGCGCGCCGAGCGCCTGGTCGGGCGCCGGCGGGACCTCGTTTTCCGCGCCGATCCTCGCCGGCATCCAGGCGCTCGTGAACCAGAAGAACGGCGCCAGCCTCGGCAATCCGAATCCGGCCTACTACGCGCTCGCCGCGGCCGAGTACGGCGCGAGCGGCAACTCTGGCTGCAACTCGAGCAACGGCAACAGCGTCGGCAGTTCCTGCACGTTTTATGACGTAACGCAGGGCGACATGGACATCAATTGTGCCGCCGGCTCGCCCGGCTGCTATCGCCCGTCCGGCACGAACGGCGTGCTGTCGACGTCGACCAGTTCTTACCTGCCCGCGTTCCGCGCGACCGGCGGCTGGGATTTCGCCACCGGAATCGGCACGCTCAACGCGGCCAATCTCGTCGCGAACTGGCCGCTGGCGACGCAAGTGCAGTTCACGACCGAGCCGGCGAACGGCGTCACCGGCAGCGTGCTCGCCTCGATCGTCGTCAGCGTGGAAAATGCCAGCGGCAAGGTCGTCCCCGGCAACACTTCGGCGGTCACGCTGAAATTCGCGAACAATCCGGCTGGCGCAACACTCGGCGGCACGCTGACACGCAATGCCGTGAATGGTGTGGCCACGTTCGACAACATCACGGTTAGCAAGGCCGGCACGGGTTACACCCTGACCGCCACCGACGGGACCCTGACCAGCGACACGAGCGCGGCATTCGACGTCGTCAGCAGCACACCGGCCAAACTCGCGTTCACGACCCAGCCGCCGTCGGCGGCGCAGTCCGGCGCGAGTTTCGGCGTGGGCGTCACGGTGCAGGACGCCGCCGGCAACACCGTTGTCGGCAACAGCTCGAGCGTAACCCTGGTGTTGACGACGCCGGCCGGCGCAACAATGACTGGCACGACGACGAAGGCCGCATCGGCCGGCGTGGCCACGTTCAGCGGTCTGTCCATCGACAAAGTCGGCACCTATACGCTGACGGCGAGCGACGGCGCGCTGACCACGGCGATCAGCAGTTCGATCACGATTTCCCATGGCGCCGCGGCAAAGGTTGCGTTCACGTCGCCGCCGCCGGCGAGCACGGCATCGGGCGCAGGTTTCGGCACGGTCGTCACCGTCCAGGACGCTGCCGGCAACACCGTGACCGGCAACACTTCGCAGGTCAGTGTCGCGCTGACCAGCGCGAATGGAGCGACGTTGAACGGTACCAAGTCGGTCGCGGCAGCGAACGGCGTCGCCACGTTCTCCGGATTGTCTATCGCCAAGGCCGGCAGCTACTCGCTGACCGCGACCGACAGCGCCCTGACATCGGCAATCAGCAACGCATTCACGATCGCACCGGGCGCGGCAGCGAGCATCGTGTTCACGACCCAGCCGGTCAGTCCGCTCGCCGGCGCGGCATTCGGCGTCGCGGTCAGCGTCGAGGACTCGGTCGGAAATATCGCGACCAATGACGGCACGACCCAGATCACCCTGGCCACCAACGTCTGCAGCAATCAGGTTCTGAGAGTCGTGACGGTCAGCGCCGGCGTCGCGCAGTTTCCGAATCTGCGCTTCTACACGCCCGGCAGCAGCAGCCAGCTGACCGCCCAGGCGTCGATCGGCCTCGGCGTCAGCAGCACGAGCTTCAGCGTGCTGGCCAATCCGGATCTGATCTTCGCCGACGACTTTGCCACCTGCACGCCTTAGCGATTTCCCGGATTCTCAAGTACGGCGAACCCGGCCGTCTTCCTTTCGTGACGAGCAAAACATTTTGGACGCGGATGAACGCGGATTGCGCGGATAGAAGCGGATTAGTTTCGTACGACAGCAGTTAGGGAATTCGTTGCAGGAATCGCCATCGATATGTTTGCTTTATCCGCGTCCATCCGCGCAATCCGCGTCCTAACTTTTTCGCTAGCCTGACTAGCTGCCAGCGCGCTCGGCGGAAACGGCGGCGATCGCCTGCACACGCGCATCGCGAATCGCCTCGCCGACCGCAGTGCCGGTCAGGCCCTGGTCGATGAAGGCCTGACTGGCGACCTGCCTTGCGGCGGCGAATGCGCTGCGCAGAAAGCGCGCCTGCGGATAGTCCGATTCCTCGAGCCCGAGCCGGCCGCGCTTGTCGGCTTCGCAGGCGAGCAGGAACTGCTCGAGCCGCCCGGTCTTGCGAAACGCATCGAGTTGTTCGAATAGGCCGAGCACGGTCGCCGGACGCAGCTGGAACGCGGTGTGTGCAAGCAGATGCAGGCGGCAGACGAGCTGGGCGAGCGCGGCGTACTCGTTGGGTACTTTTAGCCTTGTGCACAATGCGGCAACCGGGGCAATGCCGGCGTGTTCGTGCGCCGGATGGCTCGGCAGCTTGTCGGCCGGCGTCAAC
>DASSGP010000181.1:0-10765 GCA_035693405.1 Rudaea sp.
GTGACGAACACGGTCAACGGCATCAGCGTCGCCGGCACTGCGCGCAGCAACGCAAAGCCATCGACGCCGGGCATCTGCACGTCGAGGAACATCAGGTCCGGCTTGAGTGCCGAAATCGCCTTGAACGCTTCGCGGCCATTGCTGGCTTCGCCGACGATCTCGATGTCGTCGTGGTGCTGCAGGCGAAGTTCGAGCCCGCGCCGCGCCAGCGGCTCATCATCGACAATTAACGTACGTATCATCGTCATGGTTGTAGCTGAGTGTGGCGGCCCCTCTCGGCCATCCATCGTTGGGGGCCCCTCCCGGCCATCCATGGCCTCCGGGGCACTTGGGCTCCTGCCCGGCGGCCCCTCCCGGCCATCCATGGCCTCCGCGGCACTTGGGCTCCTGCCCGGCGAATCAGGGTCATGCTGCGTTGCTCTTCGCCATGGCCTCGAACGGCAGTTCGATGCGGATCTCGACGCCGTGCGGTTCTCGGTTCGACAGGCTGAACTGCTGGCGGTTCCCGTACAGCACCTGCAGGCGCTCGCGCGTGTTCGCCAGGCCCACGCCGTGGCCATTGCTGCGGTTTTCGAAATTCTTGCAACCGGGCCCGTCGTCACGCATGACGATGACCAGTCCGTCGCCGCTCCGCTTTGCCTCGATCTCGATCGCGCCGCCTTCCTCGCGCTTGGACACCGCATATTTGATCGCGTTCTCGATCAGAGGCTGCAGGATCAGGCTCGGCACCAGCGCGTCGCGTGCCGCGGGCTCGACGTTCATGCGCACGCGCAGGCGCTCGCCGAAGCGCAGCTGCTCGATGCCGAGATACTGGTTGGTCGCCTCGATCTCCTGGGCCAGCGTCACGCGCTGCACCGGGTCGGAGTCGAGCGAGTAGCGCAGGAACGCGCTCAGGCTGCCGACCATGCCGTTCGCCGTCCCGTTCTTGTGGTCGAGCACGAGCGTCGAGATCGCATTGAGCGTGTTGAACAGGAAGTGCGGATTGAGCTGGTAACGCAGCATTTTCAGCTGCGCCTCGTGCGCCATGGCTTGCGCCTTGAGCGCGGCTTCCTTCTGCTCGCGCAGCTGGCGGCTGAACTTGATGCCGAAGTACAGACCCGTCCACGAGAGCAGCAGGTACAGGCTGGACGCGAAATACCAGATGTAGCCGAACATGCTGTGCATCTCGCAGTCGTCGCAGAAACCGGCGAGGATCACGACGAACATCTTCATCTGCACCAGGGTCGCCAGCAGCAGGAGGCCAGCGGCCGCGAGTGTCATGCGCGGCGTCGGCCAGTTCCAGACGTAACGGTAGCCGAGCCGCAGCAGGCAGGTCAGCGCAAACCCGCAGGCGCCGACGGCAAGATAGAAGAAGATCCACTGGGGCGGAGCGCCTTCGCCGACCTTCGCCGAAAAGCCCAGGATCGAGTAGCAGCACCAGCCGACGATCTGCAGCGTCCAGAACAGCCGGCTGGGGTTGGAAAGGAGCGATTTGAGCGTGCGCATGGCAGGAATCCAGGGGATCTCAAGGCGTATGCTAAGCCGATTCGCTAGCCGCGGCCTTCGCCCTGGCGCGCCGCCCCAACGGTCTGCCGCCGAATTGCCCCGGTCCAACGGCAGCTTCGCCCCTCGCGGCAGTTTTGGCGAGTGCCGTTCGTCGCGGTAAACTAGTGGCCTGCAATACCCAAAGGGAGACTGGGATCGCGAAGGGATCGGCCGCCAAGGCAAGGCGCGAGGAGCTGCCATAGTGGGACTATGGCTGCGACGAGCAACGCTGGATTGGCGGTCGAGATCGAGCGAGCCGGTCTCAATTCGGGTATTGCAGGCCACCACCCTGTGCCTGATCGGGCGCTGACCTACGCGCCGCAAGGCACCTTCGAGGCTTTCCCCTGCATGAGCACTTTCTCCGGATGAAAACGATCCTGGTCACCGGCGGCGCCGGATTCATCGGGGGCAACTTCGTGCTTGGCCTTATGGCGCAGGGCGGCTTGCGCATCGTCAATGTCGACAAATTGACCTATGCCGGCAACATCGACACGCTGGCAGCGCTGCGCACGAATCCCGATCATATTTTCGTCCGGGGCGACATCGGCGATCGCGAACTGGTCAGCCGCCTGCTGGCGGAGCACCGGCCGACGGCGATCGTGAATTTCGCCGCCGAGTCGCATGTCGACCGATCGATCGATGGACCGGCCGAATTCGTCCAGACCAATGTCGTAGGCACCCTTGCTCTGCTCGAAAGCGCGCTGGCTTACTGGCGCGGCGCGCCGCTCGACCAGCAGGACGCGTTCCGCTTCCTGCACGTGTCGACCGATGAGGTTTACGGGTCGCTCGGTCCGGTCGGGCGATTCAACGAGGAGTCGCCGTACCAGCCGAACTCGCCGTATTCGGCGTCGAAGGCGGCCTCGGATCACCTCGTTCGCGCGTTCCATCACACCTACGGCCTGCCGACGCTGACGACGAACTGTTCGAACAACTACGGTCCGTACCAGTTTCCGGAAAAGCTCATTCCGCTGATGATCCACAAGGCGTTGGTCGGAGAAAAACTGCCGGTCTATGGCGATGGCCGCAATGTGCGCGACTGGCTCTATGTCGGCGACCACTGCCGGGCGATCCAGCGCGTGCTGGAGATCGGTCGCACCGGCGAAGTATACAATGTCGGCGGCGATGCCGAACGCGAGAATATCGTCGTCGTGCGCACGATCTGCAAGCTGCTCGACGAGCGCCGGCCATTGGCGGCCGGCGTGAAGCGCGAGTCGCTGATTTCCTTCGTCAAGGACCGCCCGGGCCATGATCGCCGCTATGCGATCGACGCCGGCAAGATCAAGTCGCAGCTCGGCTGGCGGCCGACCGAGACATTCGAGAGCGGCATCGCGAAAACCGTGGATTGGTATCTTGGCAACCAGGAATGGTGCGGGCGAGTGCTCGATGGCAGTTATCGCGGCGAGAGGCTCGGAGTCGCGTAAACGTGCCGTCATTCCGGCGAAAGCCGAAATCCAGCTTTTGTGCGTTGTCGAGAAGCAGAGCTGGATCCCGGCTTTCGCCGGGATGACGAGCAAGAGAAGCAGTCCGCTGAAAATTGGAAAGTAAATGTCGCAAACTCAAAAAGGCATCATCCTCGCCGGCGGTTCCGGCACGCGGCTGTATCCGCTGACGCAGGTCGTCAGCAAGCAGCTGCTGCCGATCTACGACAAGCCGATGATCTACTACCCGCTGTCGATCCTGATGCTTGCCGGGATCCGCGAAGTGCTGGTCATCAATACGCCGCACGAGCAGCCGATGTTCCAGAAGCTGCTCGGCGACGGCTCGCAATGGGGCATCACGATCCGCTACGCGGTTCAGCCGAGCCCCGACGGCCTGGCGCAGGCGTACATCATCGGCCGCGAATTCGTCAACGGCGAGCCGAGCTGCCTGATCCTCGGCGACAACATCTTCTATGGCCATGGACTGACCGAAGTGCTGCGCCACGCCGCACAGCGCACGCACGGCGCGACCGTGTTCGGTTATTGGGTGCGCGATCCGGAGCGCTACGGCGTCGCCGATTTCGACACGAGTGGAAAGGTATCGGGACTCGAGGAAAAGCCGGCGCAGCCGAAGTCGAATTATGCCGTGACCGGTCTGTACTTCTACGACCAGCGCGCCTGCGATTTCGCCGAGTCGCTCAAGCCGTCGCCACGCGGCGAGCTCGAGATCACCGATCTCAACCGCCGCTATCTCGAGGATTCGTCGCTGATGCTCGAGAAGCTCGGCCGCGGCTACGCCTGGCTCGATACGGGCACGCACGAATCGCTGACCGAAGCATCGAATTACATCGAGACGATCGAAAATCGCCAGGGCCTGAAAGTATGCTGTCCCGAAGAGATCGCCTATGTCAGCGGCTGGATCGACGGCGAGCAGGTGCTGCGCCTGGCGCAGCCCCTGGCCAAGAACGGCTACGGCCAGTATCTGCAGCAGTTGATCAAGCAGGGCCCGGTCGCGTGAAGAACATTCCCGTGACGATCATTCCCATGAAGATCATTGCCTTGAAGATCGGCGCATGAAGATCATCGAGACCGATCTGCCCGGCTGCATCGTGATCGAGCCGCACGTTCACGGCGACGCACGCGGCTATTTCTACGAGAGCTTCCACACGGAAAAGTACCGGCAGCGCGGCCTGGATCTGCGCTTCGTGCAGACCAACGTGTCGCGCTCGGCGCGCGGCGTGCTGCGCGGGCTGCACTATCAGTTTCCGAATCCGCAAGGCAAGCTTGTCAACGTTCTCGAAGGCGAGGTCTACGATGTCGCGGTAGACATCCGCACCGGTTCGCCGACGTTCGGGCGTTGGGCGGCGGCGATCCTTTCCGCAGACAACAAGCGCCATTTCTGGATACCGGAAGGCTTCGCCCACGGCTTCGCCGTGCTGTCGGAGTACGCAAGCTTCAGCTACCAGTGCACGACGCTGTACGACCACGCGGCCGATGCCGCGATTCGCTGGAACGACGGCGACATCGCCGTCGACTGGCCGATCAGCGCGCCGCTGCTGTCGGAAAAGGATCAGCGCGCGCCGTTTCTGCGCGACGTCCCGGCCGAAAGACTGCCACGCTTCAACGGAGGCGTTTGACGAGCGGATACGCCTTCGAACCTGCCACGCTCAATACCGACAAGGAATGCATTCATGCGAGTCGCAGCGTTATTCCAATCGTTTGTCCTGTGCGGCGCTTGCGCGCCACTGGCCGCCGCGGAAGTCCCGGTCACGGATTTCACGCGCCATGAGCAATACCGCAGCGTAAAGATTTCGCCGAATGGCGAATACCTCGCGGCCACGGCGATCGTCAACGGCCAGGTCGTGCTCGAACTGGTCAGCGTCGCCGAGATGCGGCCGCGTGCGCTGCGTCCGCGCGAAGGCGACGATATCGCCGACTACTGGTGGGCCGCGCCGGATCGCCTGATGTATACCGAAGGCGTTCACGTCGGCGGCTTCGACCGGCCGATGCTGAGCGGCGAGCTGTTCTCGGTCAAGGGCGACGGCACCGAGGCTGCGCTGCTGTTCGGTTTTCGCGCCGGCGGCGGCAGCGACGACAGCCACATGGCCACGTTGATCAAGAAGCAGAAGGCCGACATGGCCATCGGCGACTTCATTGCCCCGCTGCGCGACGATCCGATGCACGCGCTGATTGCGAGCTGGGCGCTCAACGGTCCGGGACACTCGGCCAGTTCGCTCGGCGCGTTTCCGGAGGCATACAGGATCGACCTGCGCGACGGCAAGAAAACGCCGGTTACGACCGCGCCGATGCGCAATGCCGAATTCATCGCCGACCACAAGGGCGCGATCCGCTTTGCCCATGGCGTCGATGCCGACCAGGTGCGCAAGGTCTGGTATCGCGATGCGCAAGGCGGCGACTGGCAGTTGCTGCACGACGACAGCAAACAGCACGAGCGTTTCACGCCGTTGATGTTCGATCGGTCCAATGCTGCCGTCTACGTGATTTGCGATGGCGCCAACGGCATCGGTGGTATTTGTCGCTGGGACGCCGCCACACGCAAACAGGATGTGCTGTGGAGCGCCCGCGATTCGGCCGACATCGATCTGCTGAAAACCGCGGACGAGCTCGATGCATTCGCGATCCGCACCATGCCGGGCCGGCCGGCGGTCACGCTGCTCGACAAGAACGCGCCTGAGGCGGCGCAGCTGGTCACGATGATGAAGCAGTTTCCGGGCGAGGACGTCGTGCCGACGAGCGCGTCGTTTGATGGCAAGAAAACCGTCTACCGCGTCCACGCGGACGCCGATCCCGGCGTGTTCTACCTGTACGACACGGACAAGAAGAAAGTCGTGGAGCTGTTTCAGAGCCGGCCATGGATCAAGCCGGAGCAGATGGCGAGCATGGAGCCGGTCACCTTCAAGGCGCGCGATGGCCTCGGCCTGCACGGGTACGTGACGCGACCACCCGGTAAGGAGTCGGCGAAACAATTGCCGACGGTCGTGCTCGTCCACGGCGGACCCTACGGCATCCGCGATGCCTGGCGCTTCGACCCGGAAGTCCAGCTGCTCGCATCGCGCGGCTATGCGGTCCTGCAGGTCAACTATCGCGGGTCGGGCGGCTTTGGCGACGCGTTCACGCGTGCCGGCTACCGGGAATGGGGCGGCAAGATGCAGGACGACGTCACCGACGGCACGCGCTGGGTAATCGAGCAAGGCATTGCCGACCCGAAGCGCATCTGCATAGTCGGCGCCAGCTACGGCGGCTACGCGGCCATGGAAGGCGCAGTGAAGGAGCCGGACCTGTACAAGTGCGCGGTCGCAGACGCGGGTGTTTACGATTTGCACCTGATGTATTCGCGCGGCGATTCTGCGCAGTCGCTGTTCGGCGAGAATTACATGAAGATGATTCTCGGCGAAGACCCGGCGGACCTTGCGGCGCGCTCGCCGATCATGCAGCTTGACCGGCTCAAGGCGTCGGCCATGCTGATCGTCGGCGGTGCCGACACGCGCGTCCCGGCGGTGCAGGGAGAAAATCTGCACAATGCGCTGTTGAAGCGCAAGATCGACCACGAATGGATCTATGAGCGCACGGAGGGGCACGGCTACTACACCGAGGCGCACGCCACGCAGATGTATGAAAAGATCCTGGCTTTCCTCGACCGGCAAATCGGTGCGGCGCGAACGTCCACTGCGAGTTCACCGTAGCGCGCCGGGTGCGTTTCCCCGGTCGGCGCGAATGAGGGCGAGCGGGTGCTGCCATTCGTTCGCGGAGGTTCTGCGTCAGCCGATCGCGCGGATTGCGGCCCTGCTGACGGGGTGTCTGCTCGCATTCGCACCGGGACCGTGCCCGGCCGACGAGATACCGTTGGCCGCCTTCGCGCGGCATGCGCAATACGAAGACGTGAAGATCTCGCCGGACGGCAGCCATCTTGCCGCTACCGCTTTGGTCAACGGCAAACGCGTGCTGGCGCTGATTCGCGTCGCGGACATGAAACGCGTGGATCTCGACCCGCGCGATTTCGACGAGATCGCCGACTTCTGGTGGATCGGTCCGCGCCGGGTCGTGTACAGCGTCGGCAAGAAGTTCGCGGACCTCGAGACACCGCTGTTGACCGGTGAGCTGTACGCGGCCAACGCCGACAGCAGCGGCCGCTCGATCATCGCCGGCGTGCGCAACTACGGCGGCTTTCGCGGCATCGCACAGGTCATGGGCCGCGTTCCCGGCGACAGCCGGCGCCTGCTCGTCGCCACGACGCCATGGGGACGCGAAAGCGAAAACCTGTTCACGTCGGCGCAGTTGATCGACGGATCGGGCTCGCTGCAACGATTGGCGACAGCGCCGATGCACCACGCGCGCTTCGTCGCGGACAACAGCGGCGAGATCCGCTTTGCCTACGCCGAAAACGGCGACCTGGCGTTGAAGGTCTATTACCGCACGCCACAGAGTCCGCAATGGGAACTGTTGTTCGATGCGGCGCGCGGCGACCCGAGGCTCAGGCCGGTCCGCTTCAGCCGTGACGATGAGTCGGTCTATTTCGTCTGCCCGGGAGACAGCGGAGTCGGCGGCGTCTGCCGCTGGGAGGTTGCGACGCGAAAGATGCAGACGTTGTGGAGCGGTGCGGATTCCGAGCCGATCGAACTGCTCGACACGCTCGACGGCCGCGACGCCTTCGCGATCCGCTCGATGCCGGGGCGGCCGGATTTGACACTGATCGATCCGCAAACGCGCGAGGCAGCGCTGATGCGCATTCTGACGCAGCAGTTTCCCGGGCAGGATGTGCGCATGGACAGCAGCACGGCCGACGGCGCCAAAGTCATCGTGCACGTATCGAGCGACCGGAATCCCGGAGAATTCCATCTGTACGATGCGGTCGCGAACAAGACGACGTTTCTGCTGGCGAGCCAACCGTGGGTCAGACCCGAACTCATGGCCGACGTGGCGCCGGTCAAGCTTGCTGCGCGCGACGGTTTGCCCCTGCATGGTTATCTGACGCGTCCGCGTGGCAGCGAGAATGCGAACAACCTGGCGTTGGTCGTGCTCGTGCATGGCGGCCCGTACGGCGAGCACGACAGCTGGGAGTACGACGCGACCGTGCAGGCGCTCGCCAGCCGCGGCTACGCGGTCCTGCAGATCAACTATCGCGGTTCCGGCGGTTATGGCGCCGCGTTTGTCGAAGCCGGGCTGCGCCAGTGGGGCGGCGCGATGCAGGATGACGTGACCGATGCCACGCGCTGGGCGATCGCACAGGGAATCGCCGATCCGCAGCGGATCTGCATTTTCGGCAACAGCTACGGCGGCTATGCGGCGCTGATGGGCGCAGAGAAGGAACCGGATCTGTACAAGTGCGCGATCGGTTACGTCGGCGTCTACGATTTGCGCATGATGCACAAGCGCGGCGACATTCCGCAGACCGTCTTCGGCAAGAACTACCTCAAGCGCGCGCTCGGAGATAACCAGGAGGAACTGTACGATCGTTCTCCGATCGCGCACGTCGACCGGCTCAAGGCCAGCGTCATGCTGATTGTCGGCGGGTCGGACCTGCGCGTGCCCGCCGCCCAGGGCAAGCGCATGCACGCGGCGCTGCGCGACAGCAATATCGAGCACGAGTGGCTTTACCAGCGCAACGAGGCGCATGGGTTCTACAATGAGAGCCATGTGGCGGAAATGTACAAGAGCGTCATGGCCTTCCTCGATCGGAATATCGGCAGGCCGTCTCCGGCGACCGGAAAGGAACGATGAGCAGGCTGCTGGTGAAGGCGCGCGGCTGCATGCGATGCTAGTGCTGCATCGGGCGGTGCTGGCCATGTCGCTCCTGGCGTCTGCGGCGCCGGTGCTGGCCGCGGCGGAAATTCCGCTTGCCGACTTCGCCCGGCACGACCGCTATCGCGACGTGAAGATCTCTCCGGATGGCGAATATCTTGCCGCCAGCGCGATCGTGCGCGACAAGGCAGTGCTTTCGCTGATTCACCTCGCGGACATGAAGGGTGTCAACGTCGTCCCGCGCGACAAGGACGAACTGGCCGGATTCTCCTGGGTCGCGCCGCGGCGCGTGATGTACACGGTCGGCCACAAGGTCGGCGGCCTCGAGATACCGGCTCCCACCGGTGAGCTTTACACCGTGGCCGCTGACGGCAGTGACGAGAGGCTGATCTTCGGCTATCGCGCAGGCGCGCAGGAAATATCCGCGTCGCGGATCGCGCGCGCGAGCGGCGAGTTCGCCTACGGCGAGCTGATCGCGCCGTTGCTCGACGACTCCGGTTATGCCCTGATTGCCAGCTATCCGCTGGTCGCGTCGACCGGTGGCACGTGGCACGCCGTGCCGAGCCCCGCGGCGTTTCCGGAGGCGTATCGCATCCAGTTGCGCACCGGCGTCAAGACGCGCGTGGCCACCTCGCCGCTGCGCAATGCGCGCTTCCTCGCCGATCCGCGCGGCGCCGTGCGCTTTGCCTTCGGCGCGGATGTCGACCAGATGCAAAAAGTATACTATCGCGCCCGCAACGATGCCGAGTGGCAGCTCGTCTTCGATCAGGCCGCCGACGGTCGCGCGCTATCGCCGCACGCATTCAGTCACGATGGCAAATCGGTGTATTTCGATTGCGACGGCGCCAACCGGGTCGGCGGCGTCTGCCGCTGGGACATCGCCACGCGTAAGCTCGAAACGCTCTGGAGCGGCAGCGAATCGGCACCGACCGAACTTATGCTGACGGCCGACCAGAATGGCCTGTTCGCCGTTGGCTCGATGCCGGGCCTGCCTGCGGTCAGCGTGCTCGACAAGACATCGTCCGAAGCGCGCCTGCTGACGGCGCTGATGCAGCAGTTTCCCGGTCAGCGCGTACATCTGGGCACGCAGACGCGTGACGGACGCAAGCGCGTCGTGACGGTCGACAGCGACACCAATCCGGGCGACTTCTACCTGTTCGAGGTCGATTCGCGAAAGCTGACTTTTCTCCTGTCGCGCCGCCCCTGGGTCAAACCCGAGCAGATGAGCCGCATGGAGCCGATCACGTTGCCGGCGCGCGACGGCCTCGTGCTGCACGGTTACCTGACCCGGCCGCCCGGCCAGGAAACAGCACAGCGCTTGCCGCTCGTCGTGTATCTGCATGGCGGACCTTACGGAATCCGCGACTCGTGGGCGTTCGATTCGGAAGTGCAGATGCTCGCCAGTCGCGGGTATGCTGTGCTGCAGGTGAACTTCCGCGGTTCGGGTGGCTATGGTATTCCGTTCATGCAGGCCGGATTCCGCCAGTGGGGAGCGGCGATGCAGGACGACGTCAGCGACGCGACGCGCTGGGCGGTCGCGCAGGGGATTGCCGACGCCGGGCGGATCTGCATCTTCGGCGCGAGTTATGGCGGTTACTCCGCGCTCGCCGGCGCTGTCCGCGAGCCCGAGCTTTACAAGTGCGCGATCGGCTATGTCGGCATCTATGATCTGCGCCTGATGTACACGCGTGGCGACATCCCGCAATCGATCTTCGGCGAAAATTATCTGAAGATGGTGCTCGGCGAGGATCAGGATGAACTCTATAACCGCTCGCCGATCGCGCATCTGGAACGGCTCAAGGCCAAGGTCATGCTGATCGTCGGTGGCGCCGACGAACGCGTGCCGGCGGTGCAGGGCGAGCGCCTGCACGAAGCGTTGACGATGCGCAAGGTCGATCACGACTGGTTGTACCAGCGCACCGAGGGCCATGGTTTCTACGCGGAGCCGCATCTGGTGGAAATGTACGAAAGAGTGCTCGCGCTGCTCGATCAGCAAATCGGCGGCAACCCGGCAAGGACGGCGCAAATCCCATGAGAATTCTCTTGCTTGGCGCGAACGGCCA
>DASSGP010000182.1:0-20600 GCA_035693405.1 Rudaea sp.
CACGGGCGCAGCGTCAAGCATTTGCGCTTCGAGGAAGACCTCGAAAACGACGAATGAGGAGTGAGGTCAGCGCCGACCTAACGACACTCTACCGATAGCCGAGAAAGTCCAGCGCAGCCTGCAGCATCGCCTCGGTGCCGATCGCGAGCGATGATTCGTCGAGGAAGAACTTCGGCGAGTGATTGCTCGGCGCCGTCGCCGGGTCGGTGCCCGGCGGCGTGACGCCGACGAAGAAATAGACGCTCGGCGCGCCCGCGCCGATGCCCAGGTATGGGAAGTCTTCCGAGGCAGTCCAGCGCGGCGCGTCCAGCACGTGGTCCTTGCCGAGCGCCTTCTCCAGGCTCGCGCGCACGCGCGCGGTCAGCGCCGGATCGTTGGCGTTGACCGGATTGCTTTCGCCGAGCGGAATCTGCGTTTCGACCGTCGCGCCGTTCGCCGCGGCAATGTGTTCGGCGAAGTTCTTCAGGCTCGCCAGCGCCTGCTTGCGCATGTCCTCGTCGAACGCGCGCACGGTGCCTTGCAGCTCGGCGCTGTCCGGCACGATGTTGAAGCGCTGGCCGCCGTTGAAGATGCCGAACGTGACCACGGCCGGGTTCTTGTTGATGTCGAGCTGGCGGCTGACGATGACCTGCGCCGAGCTGACGATCTGCGCCGCGGTCACGATCGGATCGATACCCTGCCATGGCGTCGCGCCATGACTCTGGCGGCCATGGACGACGATGCGGAACGTGTCCGAGCTGGCCATCTCGCCGCCGGGCATCAGCGCGACGGTGCCGACCGCGAACGCGCTGCGCACGTGCATGCCGAAGATCGCGTCGGGCTTGAAATCCTTGAACACGCCGTCGCGCACCATCAGCGGCGCGCCGCCTTCTTCGCCGGCCGGCGGGCCTTCCTCGGCCGGCTGGAAGATCAGCATGACCTCGCCGGGAAGGTCGGCGCGCATCTTCGCCAGGATTGCGGCGAGCCCGAGCGTCATCGCCGTGTGCGCATCGTGGCCGCAGGCATGCATGACGCCGACCTGCTTGCCGAGGTAGTCGCCCTTGACCTTCGAGGCGAACGGCAGATCGACCTGCTCCGTGACCGGCAATGCGTCGATGTCGGCGCGAATCGCCAGCCTGGGCCCCGGCTTGCCACCCTTGAGCGTGCCGGTAACGCCGTTGTGCGCGATGCCGGTGCGCACTTCGTAACCGAGCTTCTTCAGCTCATCGGCGATCAGCTTCGCCGTGCGCACCTCGCGGTTGCTGAGCTCCGGATGCTCGTGCAGATCGCGCCGCCATGTGGTGATCTGCTGCAACTCCGGTTGCGTGAGTTGCTGCACGGATTCCGCCGCCGAAGCGCTCACGGCGACAAGGGCGAGCAGCACCGAGTTTACGACCAAGCTCTTGCGCATGTAGTTGCTCGTGGTATCGAAGGCTGCCCATTCAATCGGAAGACGGCCTTTCGCACAAGGCGGCGTGAATAGTCGACGATGCCGTTACCGATCGCCCTCAGCGTAGCGCCGAAGGAGAAGTCGAAGGGTCGGGAAGCGGCGCTTCGACTTCGCAAGCTGCGCTTGCTACGCTCAGCGCGAACGGCTTTTCTGGGGTCGAGTCTGAACAAGGGTGGGCCAAGGCCCACCCTGCGAGTCGCGCGACTCCGCGATCAATAACGCGGCACGCCCGGATCTATCTCGCGCGACCACGCGTCGATGCCGCCAACGACATTGTATACTTTTGCGAAACCCAGGCCGCGGAAGTGCTCGGCGGCGCTCGCGCTGCGGTTGCCGGTGTGGCACAGAAAAGCCAGCTGCGTGTCTTTCGGCAGGCTGGTCAGCGCCTCGATGCCGTCGTCGAGCGTCCGAAACGGCGCCGCCAGCGCCGCCCGCGCGCGCTCGTCGTCCGGCCGCACGTCGATCAGCGTGATGTCGCCGGCATCCAGGCGCGCCTTGAGCTCCCGCACCGACAGCGTCTTCACGCCGGCGGGCGCATTCGGATTGTCGATCGTCAGCCCGGATCCCTGCACCGTGTCGGCCCAGTCGATGCGCACGTTGCGCGCACGCTGCGCCGTCGCCAGATCCATGTAGATCGCGATGCCGTTGGCTTCGCTGCGGATCGACCCGAGTTCGGCTTCGGCGAGGTGGAATTGCGCCTGGTAGCGCGCGTCGATCGCCAGGTGCAGCGTCAGCCCTGCTTCCGCGTCGGCCATCGCGTTGCGGATTTCCGCCGCGGCCTTGTCCGTGATCGTGATCGGCGGTGGCGTCCGATCGGGCTTCGGCAGGCCGAACAGCTCCTGCAATTCGCCGCTCGTGTACATCGACTGGATGATGTCCGAGCCGCCGACCAGTTCGCCGCCGACATACAGCTGCGGAATCGTCGGCCAGTTGCCGTAGGCCTTGATGCCCTCGCGGATCTCCGGATCTTCGAGCACGTCGACCGTGGCGTAGTCCGGCAGCAGTTCGTTCAACACGCCGGTCGCGGCAGCCGAGAATCCGCAGCGCGGCGCACCCGGATTGCCCTTCATGAACAGCACGACGCGGTTGCTTTGCAGCAGCGCTTCGATGCGGGTACGAACCTCGGGAGCAACAGTCATGGCAGGAACCTTGATCACAGGAATGTCCAATTGTACCGCGGGGAACATAGGGGCGCCTGGGGGCATTTACCAGTCCCGCGGCCGGGGTCGGGGCGCGCGCCTCGACCAGACGGCCCGACGCGCAAGGCAACTAAATCGGAACGGGGAGGTCAGGTCGCATAGCGAGCCGAAAGCGTGGCGCGCCTTGCGTTTCGCGCAGCCGCGGTCCGGGCCCGCTACGATGAAGACAACGCCACGCGCGCCTGCGGCTCGATCGTTTCGAGCCAGCGCCGGTACATCGCCGCCGACGGATGCAAGCCGTCGCCGACCAGCATGTCGGCATGGTCGCCACCGGCGCGCGACGCCGGCGTCACATCGGCATAGCGAACGTGCAGTGCTGCAGCAATTTCTGCATTTGCCGCATTGTATAAATCTAGTTCGCGGGCGATCTGCCGCGTGTCCCGGCCGCTGTGCTGGCCGAACCGCGTCACGCCCCAATCCGGGATCGACACGACGACGACGCGTTGCGGCCGATCGCCAGCCAGCGCGACCGCGCGTTGCAGCAGCGCGCGGAACTCGCCGCGGTAGTTGTCCAGATCGCGGCCGGCCCCTCCCGGCCTTCCCTGGCCATCAGGGCGCTTGGGCCCCTGCCCGGCGCGATACTGGTTGTTGACTCCGATCAGGAGCGTGACGAGATCATACGGCGGATGGAATACATGCTTGTCCATCGCTGCTGAAAGCTCGTCCGTGGTCCAGCCGGTCTGCGCGACGATTTCCGGCGCGGTGATCGTGCTGCCGGACTTGCGCAGCGCCGCAGCGAGCTGATCGGGCCAGCGGCCACCGGGATCGACACCTTCACCGATCGTGTATGAGTCGCCCAACGCGAGGAAGCGCAAATCGGCCGCGTGCGCCGAAGCGATACCGATGCCGAGAGTCATTGCAAGCAAGCAATTGCCAAGTGACACTCAGCCCTCAGCCCATAGGATGCGGCAAGCCGAAGGCGCACCGCATCGATCGCGAACATGCGGTTCGCCGGGCAGGAGCCCAAGTGCGTCGGGCAGGAGCCCGAGTGCCGCGAAGGCCATGGACGGCCGAAAGCGGCCCTCGGAGGCCATCGATGGCCGAGGGAGGCCACTGCGTTCACCGCATCCTGCGCAAACACTCAAGCCACATGCCTCTCGGGCACGCCGGCCACGGCTGTGCGTTCGAGCGCGCGCTCGATCCGGCCGAAAACCTCGCGCAATTGGTCGGCGTACGGCAGCAGCGTGATGCGGAAATGCGCGCGCGAGCTGTCATTGAATCCGGAGCCCGGGACGACGAGCACGTTTTCCTGCTCGAGCAGATCCAGTGCGAACGCATCGTCGTCGAAGCCGGGGAGCGCCGCGCGCTTGATCGAAGGAAACGCGTACATCGCGCCTTGCGGCGCGACGACGTCGAGGTACTTGCTCTGCGCACAGGCCTCGATGACCGCGCGGCGCGATTCGTGCAGCCGTCCGCCGGGCGCCGTCAACGGCGAGATCGTGTCCGCGCCCTGCAGCGACGGCGCAATCGCCCACTGGCCGGGCACGTTGGCGCACAGGCGCAGCGAAGCAAGCAGGTCGAGCCCGTGTTCGATTTCGCTCAGCGCCGCCGGGGCGCCGGTCAGCGACAGCCAGCCGACGCGATAACCGCAGGCGCGCTGCACCTTGGACAAGCCGTCGAACGTCAGGCAAGGGACGTTGCCGGCAAGCCGCGCGAGCGGTACGAACGGCGCGTCGTCGTACAGGATCTCGTCGTAGATTTCGTCGCTGAGAAGCACCAGGCGATGGCGCTCGGCCACGCGCACGATCGCCTCGAGCAATTCGCGCGGATAGACCGCGCCGGTCGGATTGTTCGGATTGATCAGCGCAATTGCGCGCGTACGCGGGGTGATCAGTGCTTCGATTTCGCCGGCATCGGGCAGGTGCTGGCGTTCGGCCGGACACGCGTAATAGACCGGCCGTCCACCGTTCAGCGTGGCGGCGGCGCTCCACAGCGGATAGTCCGGACTCGGCAGCAGCACCTCGTCGCCCGGATCGAGCAGCGCGCGCAGGGCCAGGTCGATCAGCTCGCTGACGCCATTGCCGATGAAGACGCGGTCCGGATGCGCGGCGCTCACGCCATGCGCGTGCAACTGTTCGACGATCGCCAGCCGGGCCGACAGGATGCCCTTCTGATGGCAGTAGGCCTCGCTGCGGGCGAGGTTGGCCAGGATCGCCTCGCGCACATGTTCGGAAACGCTGAAGCCGAACAGCCCGGGGTTGCCGATGTTCAGCTTGACGATATCGCGCCCCTCGGCCTCGAACTCGGCGGCACGCCGGGCCAGGTCGCCGCGGATCTCGTAGCGGACTTCGGCAATCCGCGCGCTGGCGCGCACGGGTGGAACGGGACGATTGCTCGGCATCGGGTCGGGGCCGTTTGGCGATGTTGTAATGCAGCATGCTAGCGGAATAGCTGGCAAAAACAAGGGCCGAGGGCCGAGGGCTGAGGGCTGAAAAGCGGCACGAATGTGACGCACTCGTGGCTTGTCGGCCCTCAGTTCTCAGCCCCCAGCCCTTCTTCCCGTAAAATAGACCAATGCAGTTGACCGAAGAGATGCGCCTGCTGAGCACGATCGGCTGGCGCGGCAATGCGCCGCCGATGCCGGAAGGCACGGTTGGACTGCGCCTGCTGCGCGTCGTCGCCCAGCATCGCAACGGCTACCGCGTGCATGACGGCGCGACCGAGTTCCCGGCCCAGCCGGCGCCGCGTTTTCTGCGCCGCGGCGGCGATCCGGCGGAACGGCCCGCGGTCGGCGATTTCGTGCTGGTCGAGCCGACTACGCCGCTGTTGATCCGCGATGTGTTGCCGCGCCGCAGCGAACTGAGCCGCGCGGCCGCGGGCGAACGCTATCAGCGCCAGGTCATCGCGACGAACATCGACTGGGTCATCGTGCTGATGGGACTGGACGGCGATTTCAACCCGCGCCGCATCGAACGCTACCTGGCGCTGATCCAGGGTAGCGGCGCGCAGCCGGTGATCGTGCTGACCAAACGCGACAAAGTGGACGATGTGGCATTTGCCGAAGCGGCCGCGAGCGTGCGCGAACTGCTGCCGGCGCAGGTCGAGTTGCACGGCGTCAATGCCAAAGACCCGGCCAGCATCGCGCCGCTGCTCATGCACCTGCAACACGGGGACACCGCCGTGCTGGTCGGTTCTTCCGGCGCCGGCAAATCGACGCTGACCAACACGCTGCTCGGCGTGCAGCGCCAGGCGACCAATACCGTGCGCGACAACGATTCGCGCGGCCGTCACACGACGACGCATCGTGCGCTCATCGCGTTGCCGAGCGGCGGCTGCCTGATCGACACGCCGGGCATGCGCGAGCTTAAGCTCACCGGCGACGAGGAACTGGGCCAGGCCGGCTTCGCCGACATCGAAACACTCGCGCTGCAGTGCCGCTTCGGCGACTGCGCACACGGCAACGAGCCTGGTTGCGCAGTGCGCGCGGCGCTCGACAGTGGCGTGCTCGACGCGGCGCGCTGGGCGAACTTCCTGAAAATGCGCGACGAGTTGTCGGCGACCAACGATACGCTCGAGGCGCAGCTCAAGCGCAAGGGTCAGGCGCGCGTCGCGAACAAGGCGTTGAACCAGCGCCTGATGGAGAAATACCGTGTGCGCTAGCCTGCGCCAGACGCGATCGCGTCGTGCTGTCTCCGTGGTGCGCCACGGACCATTTGGAGTCGAGTCTTGTCCACGAATTCACCGATAACATCGCGCATGCAGGCGGCACTCGCCGGCCTGCCGCCGGTCGCGGCCAAGGCCGTCGTCGCCGCCGAGGCCGCATTGCGCGCCCGCCGGTTCGACGAGGCCCAAAGCCAGTTGACGGTGGCTGCCGCGCTGGCACCGTCGCACCCGGAAGTGCTGCATCTGCAAGCCAACCTCGATGCGTTGCATGGACGCTACGCAGAAGCTGTCGCCTCTCTGCAGCAGGCGATGGTAAAGCGCCCGGACGATCCGCTGATCCTGAATTCCCTCGGCCTCGTATTGCGCCGGATCGGCCGGCTCGACGACGCCACGCAGGCGTTCCGTCACGCGCTCAAGCTCGATTCGAGGCTGGCCGGGACATGGTTCAACCTCGCGCTCGTACACGCCGGGCTGTCGGAATTCGACCAGGCCATTTCGGCACTGCGCAACGTCTTGCGGCTGGCGCCCGACCATCATAATGCGCGCACGCTGCTGGCCGACCTGCTCAAGGAAGAAGGCAGCGCCGAAGACGCGCAGACGCTGTATCGCGAAGTCCTGGCGCAGCAACCGCTGTCGGGCATGGCGTGGCTGGGATTGTCCAACGTGAAGGCCATCCCGTTGCAGCCCGACGATGCGCGCAAGATCGAAGCGGCGCTGGCCAATCCTCGCAGCGGCGAGCATGACCGCGTCGCCATGCGTTTTGCCCTCGCCAAGGCGTATGAAGACCAACAGCGTTTCGCCGACGCGTTTGCCTGCCTGCAGAAAGCAAACGCCAGCGCGCGCCAGCGCAAGCCGCCGTACAGCCGCCAGGCGCTGTCCGCCCAGGTCGACGCGACGCTGGCCGCGTCTGCGCCTGCCCCATTTGCGTCGGCCCCGGCCGCCGATGCGGATTTCGGCAAGGAGGCCATATTCGTCGTCAGCATGCCGCGTTCCGGCTCGACCCTGACCGAGCAGATCCTGGCCTCGCATCCGCAAATCGAAGGCGCGAGCGAGCTGAACGACCTCGGACAGGTCATCGCCGAAGAATCCCAGCGCCGCGAAAAATCGTTCACCGAGTGGGCGCCGCTGGTGACGCCGGACGACTGGCGCCGTCTCGGCTCGCGTTACCTCGAGCGCACCGCGCGCTGGCGCAAGACCCGGCCGCGATTCACGAACAAGATGCCCGGCAACTGGCAGTACATTGGCGCGATCCTCGCGATGCTGCCCGGCGCGCGGATCATCGCCTGCCAGCGCGATCCGCTGGAAACCTGCTTCGCCTGCTATCGGCAGATGCTCGATGGCAATGAGTACACGCACGATTTCGATGACCTCGCCAGCTACTGGCATGATTTCGATCGCTCGGTGCGCCACTGGCACGCGATCGATCCGCAGCGCGTTCGCCTGCAGGTGTACGAGGAACTCGTCGCCGACCCCGAACAGCAGACGCGGGCGCTGCTCGATTTCTGCAACCTGCCATTCGATCCGGCCTGCCTGCGTTTCTACGAGAACGAGCGGCGCACGCGTACGCCGAGTGCCTCGCAGGTGCGCCAGCCGATTCGCCGTGATACCGCGCGCACGGCCAGATACGGCGCGACGCTCGACCCGCTGCGCGCGGCACTGCTGCGCGTCGGTGCGCGATTCGCCGCGGACCCGGCGCCATCATCGCCGGGTTACGCTGAAGGCGGCTGATTGCAACCTTCCGGGCGCGAGTTCAGTTGGCCGGCAGCCGCAGCCGAGCATCCATGTTCAGGTTTACGCAGCGCTATTGGCTGACTTCGATTCGCGTGTGCGCAGCCTGCTCGACTTCTGCGGAGTGCCGTTCGGCCCGGCCTGCCTGGGCCTCCACGAACGCAGCACAAGATCCGAACGATCAGCTTGGGCCAGGTGCGCGAGTCGCTGCGCACAAATACGGCGCGTGCCGCGAAATACGGCGCCGTGCTCGATCCGTTGCGCACGGGGCTCGTGTTGGCGGCATACTCCACCAATGGATGAGGGCGGAAAAGCCGCTGACGGCAATTCCCCAGCCGGCCCGGCGGCAGTAGAGTCAGACACGTGAACGAAAGCGACAGCCTGCAGCATTTTGCCGAACTTGATCGCCGGGTGGTCGCGGCGGTCAGGGGCATCAAGCTGCTCGCGTCGGTCAGCTGGCCGGCAAGCGTGCAGGCGCAATTCATCGAGGGCTGGAACGCCGGTCGTCCACAACTGCCCGATGTGGAATATCCGAAGTTCGACTACGCGCAGACGCGCGAGGAACTCGAAGCGGTTTCCAGCTCCGCCGATGCGGACCATCCGGTCGGCGATTTCCTGCGCCGCACCGCTGAGTCCTGGCGCATCGCGACCGAACTGCTCGAAGCGGCCGGCACGCCGGCGATCACGCAGCACTCGGTCCGCCTGTTCGGCCGTCCGGGCGACCGCCTGCCGGGCGGTTCGGTCAGCAACCTCGACGCGGCCAAGCATTTCATCGATCTGGCCGACGAACTCGACCGCGAGCTCGTCACCAGCCGGGCCGAGTACTGCATACCGGTCGAAACATTGCGCGACGAACTGCAGGAATCGATCGACGCATTCTTCACCCATCACCAGGTCACGGTCGAGATCGACCCGAACCTGATCGCCAAGGCTGCGGCGGGACCGACGCGCATCCGCCTGCGTTCGTCGACCTGCTTTTCCGAGTACGACAAGAACCAGTTGCTCGAACACGAAGCGTTCGTCCATTCGTTGACCGCGCTGAACGGGCGAGAACAGCCTAATCTGAAATCGCTGGCCCTGAACTCACCGCGCAATACCGCGACGCAGGAAGGGCTGGCCACGTTCGCCGAGCTGATGTCCGGCTCGATCGACATCGAACGCATGAAGCGCATCAGCCTGCGCATCGTCGGGATCCACAAGGCGATGCACGGCGCAGATTTCATCGACGTGTTCCGCTTCTTCCACTCTGCCGGCCAGACCGACGCCGACAGCTTCACCTCGGCGATGCGCGTGTTCCGCGGCGCGCCGCTGACCGGTGGCTCGGCATTTACGAAGGACACGGTCTACCTGCACGGCCTGTTGTCGGTGCACACGTTCTTCCGCTGGGCGCTGAAGAACCAGAAGCTGAAACTGTGCCGCAGCCTGTTCGCCGGCAAGATGGCGCTGCACGACGTGCTCGCGCTCGAGCCGTACTTCGATTCGGGTTACATCGCCGCGCCGCTGTACTTGCCGCCGTGGGTGCAGCAAGCCAACGGCATGGCCGGCGCGCTGGCTTTTTCGCTGTTCGCGAACAAGATCCGGCTCGACCATGTCGAGGCCGAGGACCTCGTGCTGGGGGTGTGAGCCATCAGCCTTGGGTAACGCTCAGGCACCACCGCAGATTCAGTCGAATCCGTTCGCGAAGATCAGGTCGCCCACCGTCAGGTTCGCCGTGTTGCTGGTCGCGCCCGCGACCGGCGTCTGCGTCGCAGCGACGCCTGACGTCGTGTTCGACCATATGCCGATCGTGTTGCTCGTGACCGAGAAGGCGACCGTGCAACTTGCGTTCGCTGGAATCGTCATACCGGTGAATGCGAGCGCGGTCGACCCCGCGGACAAACTGCTCGGCGTCGTGCCCGCGCAGGTGCCGGTCACCGCGCCACCTGTTGCGCTCATGTTGATCAGCGTGTCGCCGAAAGCGGCACTGGTCAGCGCGCTGCCGTTACTGTTGCTCAACGTCAGCGTGACGACGGAGCTTGCGCCCAACGCGATTGATGTGGGAGCAAAGACCTTGGCGATGGTCGGCGGCGCAAGCACGGTGTGTGGCGTGGCCGACGAAGCGCTGCCGTTGTAGTTGCCGTCGCCCGCATAAGTGGCGGTGAGACTCTTGGCGCCGGCCGAACTGAACGTGATGTCGCACTGACCGGCGGATACTGCGGCACTGCACGTGTCGGTTCCATCGCCGATGGTGACGTTGCCGGTCAGCGCCGCGCCGACCGCGCCGGGCACGTTCACCGCGACATTCCACTGCACGGTCAGGGCCGATCCGTACCCGGAAGGATCCGGGGCGTCGGAGGTGATCGTCGTGGTGGTGCTGGCTTTACCGACCGTCACCGTGTTACCCGCCGGCGTGTTGTTGCTCTCGTTGCTTTCGAGCACGACGTTGGCCGGGTCGATTCGCGCACTCCCTCCGCTGCGCGGGCTCGCATAGGAGCCGGCTGCCTGCGGCGTCGCGGTGAAAGCGACATCGAAGCTGCTCGGGCCGACGCCTGAGGCGAACGTCACGCTTCCGCCGGTCGCGGTGCAGGTCAGATCGCTGCCGGCGAACGCGCAATGGATGTTGGCGCTGCCGGTGATGTTCGACACGTTCTGAACGGAAGCAGCGCCAAAACTTACGCCGCTGGCCGGCAGATTGTCCGACAGGATAGTCTGGCCATCAACAAACGTTACCGGCGCTCCGCCGTTGCCCGCCGTCAGCGTCCAGGTCCACGGTTGTCCGACGACGGCCGAACCGCCGACGTTGTTCGCCTGGGTCAACGCGAGATCCGCGGTTTCCGCGATCGCCCATTCCGAAAACGAGCTGACCCCGCTCAAGCTGACGAAGTTGTTGGCCGCGTTCACCGTGCCGCCCTGCGGCGTCCAGGTTCCGCCAATGTTCTTCCACAGCCCCAGCCACGATTCCGTGATTCCGGACGGGTTCAATTCCGCCGGATCGAGGTAGCGCAGCGTGAGCGTGGCGGAAATGCCGCTGCCGCCCGTCGGCGTCAGCGTGATGTCGCGCGGAACTGCCTTGAAGGCGGCCGGAAATGTTGCGGGAGCTGCTTTGGCCAGATTGAAGTCGAGCTGGGTCGGGGGCGTGCCGGCGTTGATCGTGATCGTATTGTTGAGGTTGCCGAAGGATTTCGATACGCCACCCAAATCGGTGCGGCGGACCGTGCCAATCACATCGGCTGCGCCGGCGGAAGTGCCGCTCTGTTGCAGGATCGCTCCCGGCGCGACGTTCAGGTCGGTCGTCAGCGTCAGCAACCCAGCGACCGAGGCATCGATCGCCGCGGCGCCATTGGCGACCTGCACGCCACTTGCGTTGTTGACCAGCAAACCGCTGAAATTCTTGGCGCCATCGCCGTTGATCGACTGCGCAGCACTGCCGTTGAATGTCGCGGTACTAGTGTTGCCGGTGAAAGAACCCTGCACATTGAAGCTTGCGCCGCTCACGTTGAAGTTGTGCGAGCCGGCGTCCAGCGTATTTGCGCTGTTGACTACAACATTGCCGAACGTCGTCGTGCCAGCACCCGATAGGCCGTGGGCACTGTCGCCATTGTTGTCCGTGGCGAACGCGGTGGTCAGCGCGGCGTTCTGAACAAACGTGCCGCCGTTGCTGTAGTTGTTCTCGATCGTGACGTTGCCGCCGGTGCTGTTGCTGATCGTCGCGGGGCTGTTGATTTGCAGGTTGAAGAAATTCTTGGCGGCTGCGCCGCCGATCGAGCCCGCGTTGTCAGTGACGCCGGTGAAGATGAGCGTGGATGTCGCGCCGTCCATCGTGCCGGCGCTCGCGACCAGATCGTTGCCGATGGTCATCGTCGTGGCACCGAAATTGGTCGTCGCGCCGGCGTTGTTGAGGGTGAGATTGAAGAACGTGGTGTTTCCACTAAGCGTTTGGGTGCCGCTGCTGCCGGCGAAAGTCACGGTCCCCGTCCCCGGCGTGAACGAGCTGCTGTTGGTCCAGTTGCCACCGAGGCTGAAGTTGAAGTTCCCGCTGGCGAGCGTCGCCGCCGCAATATTCAGATTTCCGCTGATCGCAGTGTTTCCCTGCAGCGTCTTCGTGCCGCTGCCGGAAACGGTGAGTTTGCTGTACGCGGGTGTGTTGTTGACTGTCTGGGCCCCGGCGCCGTTGTAGTCGACGGTGAGCTGCGTGAGCGTCTTGTTGGTGATGGTGTACTGCGACAGGAAATCCGGCGTCGCCGCGATGCGTGAAGCGCGCGTGGTACCGTTGCCCGTCAGTATGCCGGTGCCGCTGATGACGGTCGCAGCCACCGGCGACAGAATCGCATTCGCTCCATTGACCGTGAGGTTGCCGTTGACCGCGAGGCTGTTGTTCAGCGTCAGCGGCTGCGTGGTGTTCGAGTCGGCCAGATTGTTGAACGTGATGCTGCTGCCATTGCTGATGCTTTGCGCGCCGGTGCCGTTGAAGTTGAAGGTATTCGTTCCTGCGTTGAAGCTTGTCGCGGGTCCGGAGCCGCCCGCGGTGTAGACGAAGTTGCCGGCGAGATTGATCGTGCCGGTGTTGCCGTTGAAGGTCGCGCCAACGACCGCGCCTGGCCCGATCGTCAGGTTGCCGCCGATGTTCACGGTGCTGTCATTGCCGGTGAAGGTGCCGCCGGTGATGACCACGTCGGTCGGTGCGAGGATGCTGCCCGCGTTCATGGTCCAGGCGCCGCCGGTGCTGACCTCGATACTGCCGCCGATCGTTGTGTTCGTTCCGGACACATTGACGGGTCCGGCAGTGGAGATGCTCGTACCGGCGTTGGTCGCGGTGTTGCCGCTGAAGGTGATCGACGGACCGGTGCCGTCCAGAAGCAGGCTCCCGCCGCCGACATAAATGGCGCCGCCGCGGTTGCCGGCCGAATTGCTGGTGAAGCTCGTCGTCGTGACCGTCGTCGGTAGCGACTCGACGTCGATGGCGCCGCCGGTTGCGCTGGTCGAGTGGTTGTTGGAAAAAGTCGAAGTGCCGATCGTGGCCGAGCCGCTGCCGATTCCGCCGGGCGACGCGAATGCGAATATGAGCAGGTCCATGCCCGCACCGCCGCAGCAGAGCGAACCGGCGGTGTTGTTGCTGAACGTCGAGCCGCTGACCGTCAGAACTCCGGTTCCTCCGGTGTGTGCCGGTGCCGAGGGCGTGAACATGACGCCACCGCCGCTGCCGGCTTGGGAATTGGCCGCTGTCGTGCTGGTGCGGTCCGTGTAGCTGCCCGGAGCGCTGGTGCCACCGAACGTGGAGTTCGTGATCGTCAGGTTGCCGCCGGTGATCTGGATTCCGCCGCCGCCGATGTTTGCGCTGCCAAGCACCGTGACCTGATTGTTGGCGAACACGACGTTGGTCAGCGTCAGGGAATTGCCTTTCTCGCCGCCGATGATGCCGCCGCCGCCAATGGAACTGCCGGTCCCGGCGGCCGTCCCGTCACGGCCGCCGCTGAACGTGACGCCCGAGAAGTTGTAGACCAGGTCCAGCGTGAAGCCCTCGTTCATGCACATGATGCGGTCGCCGTCGTTGGCCGGTCCGGTGCCGGTCTGGCGGATGATCGTCGTCGCCGCGCCGGCACCCGTGAGCGTCATGGTCTGGTTTGCGGCGAGGTCGCCGGTGCTGTTTCCATCGCAACCATTGGTCGAACCGCCATTGATGCTCAGCACATACGTGCCCGCCGGCAGCATGATCGTGGTGTTGTTGTTGACCGGATCGTTGGCGAACGTGAACGCGCCGCGCAGGCTGCAGTCGTTCAACGCGGCGGTACAGGCCGAGGCGGCCGCATTATCGTCGGTTCGATCGACGGTAATCGTCGTATTCGGCGCTTGCGGGATTACCGTCAATGCCGTGCTCCCGGCGTCGAGCACGATGAAGTCCTGCACGCCGTTGAGCTGTTTCGGCAGGGACAACATCGCCACCGGCGCGTTGTCCGCATCCAGCGCCGTTCGCTGCAGCGCGCCCGCGGCAGAGGCTTTGCCGACAGCCTGCGTCATCGCGGCGATCTGCTGCACGATCTCGATTCTGGGCTGGGTCTCACCCAGCAGCAAAAGGTCGTCGCCCTCGCGAAAAGATACGTTGGCGCGCAGCAGTGGTTTCGCCGCGACGGAACTCACTCCGGCGAAACTGCTCGCCGCGAATTGGCTGGAATCGACCCAACCGACATTTCCGGGTTTCCAGCCCGGAGCGGACTCCACATCGGTGACAGCACCCTGCGTGACCGCCAGCGACGCCCGCGTCCGCAGGGCCGCTTCCGCCTCGGTGAACGGGCGCGTATCGAGGTCGGCGCCGCGCACGATGTGGACCGTGCCGTCTGCCGTCAACGCGGCGATTTCGCTGCGTCCGGCCCGATCCCATGTGAACTCGCCGATCGCCAATGCGCGCACACCCGGCCCGACTTCGACGTGCTCGACGCGCGACGCGGGATCCACCTGTTCCGCGCGGCCCCAACCGTGTACGACGAGAACCTCGCTGCCGGTTGCGACCGCGACATCCGTGAACGGATCGTCGTCCAGGCCGCCGAACTCGATGGCGCTTGCCGGCGCTGCCAGCGGCAGCGCCAGCACCGGATCGAAGAATCCCTGTGCCGCGTCATCGAAGATCAGCAAGGCGTCGCCGTCCGGCGTCGTGATGCCGACCGCGATGTCGGTGAACCCGTCGGCCGCGCGGAATTCTCCAGCAGCCAACGCCGTCACCTTGCCCGGCAGCGGGATTTCGCGTGCCGTCTCGAACTTCCCGTTGCCGTCGCCTTTCAGGAGATACAGTCCGCCGCCTTTCGCGGCGAACAGGACGTCCTCGGCGGAATCGTTGGTGAAGTCGCCGGTGACGAGAAAATCCGGCGGCGCCGGAACCGGATAGACCTCGGTCGTCGCCAGCAAAGGCTCGGGCTCGTATCCGTTCTGCAGGCGCGCGAACACCGATTCGTCAGCCGGTGCGAAAGCGTCGGGATTTCCACGCTGCAGCGTGATCACGCCGGCGCTGCCGATCGCGTAGGCAGCGACGATGTCCGGCGTTCCGTTGTGATCGAAATCGGCCGATGCGAGAGCCAACGGGCGCGCTGCGCCTGTCCTCAACGCAGCAACGGATGCGGGATCACCCCTGTAGTCGAGGTTCATCCGGTATCCATCGCGCAGATTCAGGTTCGGCCAGCCGCGCCCCGCAGCCCGCACGCTGACCTGGCCATGCGCGCCATCCGGCGGAACCGGCGCCCCCGCATTCACCGGGCACATCGACGCGACGGTCAGGCAAGCAACGAACGACCGAATGAAGGTTCGAATGGGTGGCGAACCCGATCCGTCGGTACATGCAGTGGGAAGCGGGGGCGAGCCAAGACAAGCGCCCTCCGAACCGGGGGTACCGGCGATATTGCGAATCTTCATGGTGCTTCCCCGGGCGAATGCCGCTTTTGCGTTTCTGCTGGGTGACGATACGCCCCTGCAGCCGACAAGGCGAGAAACACATTCCGAAATTGGTCTTCGATCCCGTCTCCCGAACGCTTCGCAGCGTTATGCTAAGCTCAATTCGACTAGAACGCCGGCGCCCCATCACGCAATTCCATGTCTGACAGCCACGATTTCGATCAAGCCGCGCTCGACTATCACCGCTGCCTGCCGGCCGGCAAGATCAAGGTCACGCCAACCAAGGCGCTGGTCACACAGCGCGATCTGTCGCTGGCCTACTCGCCCGGCGTGGCCGCGGCCTGCGACGCGATCGTCGCCGATCCGGGCACGGTTTCCGAACTCACCGCGCGCGGCAACCTCGTTGCCGTCATCACGAACGGCACCGCCGTGCTCGGTCTCGGATCGATCGGGCCGCTCGCGGCCAAACCGGTCATGGAAGGCAAGGGCGTGCTGTTCCAGAAGTTTGCCGGCATCGACGTGTTCGACATCGAGATCGATGAACGCGATCCGGACAAGCTCGTCGACATCATCGCGTCCCTCGAACCGACCTTCGGCGGCATCAATCTCGAGGACATCAAGGCGCCGGAGTGCTTCGAGGTCGAAAGGAAATTGCGGCAAAGGGTAAAAATTCCGGTCTTCCACGACGACCAGCACGGCACGTCGATCATCGTCGGCGCGGCCGTGCTCAACGCGCTCGCCGTGGTCGGCAAGGATATCGCCAAGGTCAAGCTCGTTTCGACCGGCGCCGGCGCGGCCGGCATCGCCTGCCTCGACATGCTCGTCGGCCTCGGCGTCAGTCCGCAGAACATCTGGGTCGTCGACCGCTGCGGCGTGCTCTACCATGGCCGCCCCGAGGACATGGATCAAGCAAAAGCGCGCTACGCGCGCGACACCAGCGCGCGCAGTCTCGCCGACATCGTCGAGGGCGCCGACATTTTCCTCGGCCTGTCGGCCGGCGGCGTGCTGACCCAGGACATGGTCAAGCGCATGGCACCGCAGCCGGTGATCCTGGCACTGGCCAATCCAACGCCGGAAATCCAGCCGGCGCTGGCCAAGGCCGTGCGCCCCGACGCGATCATCGCGACCGGCCGCTCGGATTACCCGAACCAGGTCAACAACGCGTTGTGCTTCCCGTACATCTTCCGCGGCGCACTCGACGTCGGCGCGACGACGATCAACGAGGCGATGAAGGTTGCCTGCGTGCACGCGATCGCCGCGCTGGCGCGGCGTGAAATGTCCGATGTCGCCGCGCGCGCCTACGGCGACCAGCAGCTGACGTTCGGGCCGGAATACCTGATTCCGCAGCCGTTCGATCCGCGCCTGCTGGTTTCGCTCGCGCCGGCCGTGGCCCAGGCGGCGATGGATTCCGGCGTTGCGACACGGCCGATCACGAACATGCCGGCCTACGTGGAACGCCTGAACACGTTCGTGTTTCGCACCGGACTGCTGATGAAGCCGGTGTTCGACCGCGCCAAGTCCGATCCGAAACGCGTCGTCTATGCCGAGGGCGAGGAAGACACGATCCTGCGCGCGGTGCAGCACCTGGTCGACGAAGGCCTGGTGAAGCCTATCCTCATCGGGAGGCCGGCCGTCATCGAACGGCGCATCGAGCGCCTGAGCCTGCGCATTCGTCCCGGCGTGCATTTCGAGTTGTGCAACGTCGATGACGATCCGCGCTACAACGACTACTGGAACCTGTTCCTGCAGCTCGGCCAGCGCAGCGGCATCACGCCGGCGCTGGCCAAGTCGCTGGTGCGTTCACGCCCGACATTGATCGCCGCGCTGATGGTTCAGCGCGGGGAAGCCGACGCGATGATCTGCGGCATTGTCGGCCGCTACCAGCGCCAGCTGCGCCACATCCTCGAAGTGCTGCCGCTCGACCCTGGCGTCAGCGCACCGGCGGCGATGACCGCGGTGCAGAACGATCGCGGCACCTGGTTCTTCGTCGACACGCACGTACAATACGACCCGACCGCCGAACAGATCGCCGAAGCGACGCTGCAGGCGGTGTTGCGCCTGAAGTTGTTCGGCATCACGCCGAAGGTCGCGCTGCTCTCGCATTCGAATTTCGGCAGCCACGACAACCCGAGCGCGTGCAAGATGCAGCGCGTGCTCGCGCTCGTGCGCGCCCAGGCGCCGACGCTCGAGATCGACGGCGAGATGCAGGCCGACACGGCGCTGAACGAGGAAATTCGCGAGAACATCTTCCCGAATTCGCTGCTGAGCGGGCGCGCGAACGTGTTCGTGTTCCCGAACCTCGACGCCGCGAACATCGCCTACAACATTGTGCGCCAGATGACCGACGGCGTCGCGATCGGACCAATCCTGATGGGTGTGTCCAAGCCCGCCCACGTGCTGACTCCGGCCTCGACCGTGCGCCGTGTCGTCAACACCAGCGCGATCGCCTGCGTGGAAGCGCAGATTCGCGCGCCGCGCGAAGCGGAAAAATCATGATGCCTTCGCGCTCTACGCGAATCTGAAAAAGCTGGATTCGCTCGAGCGCGCCGCGTGCGCGGCACGCAGCTGCCGCCCCGCCTATTCGAAGCGGTCAGCAAATACCAGATCGAGCAGCACGCGCGCGACGCCGAATGCATTCGCGCCGCCGCTCGTGGCCTTGCCGAAACCGGCCACGACGATACCGCCGCCGGCAATGGCGATCGCCTGGCCGGAGTCGGTGAAGCCGCAGCAGCCGCTGCTTTCGTCGGTAAACGTGCCGCTGCTCAGGCCCGCGAAGCCGAAGCTTGCGTCGAAGCTGCCGTCGTCGAGCAGGCGCACTGCGCCCCAGTAGCGCGAGAGGCTCGCCGCCACGCGCGCGCTCTCGCCGGCCGCGACGATCTTGCCGTCAGACTGGCGCGCGATCGCCAGGAGCGCGCCACCGAAGCCCGTCGGTCCCGGGAACACGCGCGCGGCGCCGCCGTTGAAAGCCATATCCTGCGCGCTGCCGTCGGCGAGCAGGCGCCCGATCAGCCAACTGCCGTCGCTGGTGCCGCCGAATGCGATGCGGCCGTAGCGATCGAGCACGATGGAACTGACGTCGGCCGCGCTGCCGATGGCAAAGTGCGCGCGGCCGTCCTTCAGCGGGCCGAAGCCGAAACCGGGACTGTTGACGCTGTTGTCCACCGCGCCGTTCGCGAGCAGGCGCGCGAATGCCGTTTGGGTTCCCGCCGTGCCGGCCAGCAGGATTTTGCCGTCGGGCTGCACGAGCATCGCAGCGGCGGAATCGTTGCTCGAACCGCCGACCTCGAGCGCGATCAGTTGCGGATTGCCGCCGTTGAACTGCGGGTCGAAGGCGCTCAGGTCCGCCTGCCAGCGCGAGACCGTCATGTCGTAGTTGCTGCTCTGACCGGTTACCTGGCCGACCACGACGATCTTGCCGTCGCTTTGTACCGCCAGCGCATGCGCGAGAAGGTTCAGGTACGTGCAATTGGCCGAGCCCTTGCCGACGCCAACGCTGTGATCGAGACCGGTGCCGTTCGCCAGCAGCATCACCAGATAGCACTGGCCGAAGGCGTTCCTGCCCAGCAGCGCGACACGGCCATCCGGCAGCAGCGCCATGTCGTCGAAGTACCAGTCGGGATTTCCGCCGACGAACGGGAAATCGGCGAAGCTCTCCGGGAAGCTCTTGCCCGCGCCGCCCGGACCGTAGTTGTGATTGAGGTCGGCGCCGTCGCCGCGATACCAGGCGAAGCAGGGCTCCACCACGTTGTTGACCGTGCAACTGCCCCCGAGTAGCAGCGTGCCATCGGAGAGCACGCGCATGCGGGTGGCGTAGTCGATACCGTCGACGCCGATGCCGAACAAGCGTCGCCCGCCCGAGCCGAAAGTCGGATCGTAGAATCCGTCCGTCGCCGCGACCGGCGCGGCGGCCACGGCCAGGACGAGCGCGGCGAACCAACGGCGCAGATCGATGTGCCCGCGCCGAACGTGTTCGGACAATTTGCGACGGCACATTGCGCGGCCTCCCGTTGCAGGAGCGACAGCGATCGCGGACCCGACGGATCGCCACGGCATCATACGCCGGCGCCTCTGCTGCCGCATGTGGCCGCAACGCCGCTGGCGGCCCCGGCGCGCGTCGCCTCGATGCCGGCCCATACGGGCAGCCGGCCGCCCCGGTTTCGGCTGCGTTATGCTGGACGAGTCCTCGTCTCAGGTAGACTTGACGGACGATCGAAGAACGCATGAGAACGCCCCGCACCGGGACGCGTTCGCGGAGAGAACGCATGAACATCCTCAATGACATCCTGAACCAGGACCTCGACCCGACCGAAACGCGCGAGTGGACCGAAGCGCTCGGCGCGGTCATCGCCGCCGATGGTCCGGAACGCGCGCACTACCTGCTCGAGCGCATGGTCGATGCGACGCGGCGCGCCGGCGGACACCTGCCGTTCGCGCCGACGACCGAATACGTCAACACGATTCCGCCGAACCTCGAAGCGCGCGCGCCCGGCGACCCGAACATGGAATGGCGCATCCGCTGCCTGGTCCGCTGGAATGCGATGGCGATGGTCGTGCGCGCGAACCGCAAGCCCGGCGACCTCGGCGGACACATCGCGAGCTTTGCTTCCAGCGCCACGCTCTACGACGTCGGCTTCAACCATTTCTGGCGCGCGCCGAGCGAGAACCATCCGGGCGACCTGATCTGCCATCAGGGCCACTCGAGTCCCGGCATCTATGCGCGCTCGTTCCTCGAGGGCCGCATCGACGCCGATCAGATGGATCTGTTCCGCATGGAAGTTGCCGGCAAGGGCCGCGGACTGCCGTCGTATCCGCACCCGTGGCTGATGCCGGACTACTGGCAGATCCCGACCGTCTCGATGGGCCTGGGACCGCTGCAGGCGATCTACCAGGCGCATTTCTGGAAATACCTCGAACACCGCGGCCTGATACCGAAATCCGACCGCAAGGTCTGGTGCTTCATCGGCGACGGTGAGAGCGACGAGCCGGAAACGCTTGGCGCGATCTCGCTGGCCGGACGCGAAAAACTGGACAATTTGATATTTGTCGTAAATTGCAATTTGCAGCGTCTGGATGGTCCGGTGCGCGGCAACGGCAAGATCATCCAGGAACTCGAAGGCGTGTTCCGCGGCGCCGGCTGGAATGCGATCAAGGTCGTCTGGGGCAGCTACTGGGATCCGCTGCTCGCGCGCGACACGAACGGCACGCTGCGCCGGCTGATGATGGAAACGGTCGACGGCGAATACCAGGCCTGCAAGGCGTTCGGCGGCGCCTACACGCGCGAACAC
>DASSGP010000183.1:0-8481 GCA_035693405.1 Rudaea sp.
GACGCGCGCCTGCCGCTGGTGCGCGAGCTGGCGATCAGCTATCTGGGCGTCGACATCGTTACCGATCCGGTGCCGATCCGTCCGGTCGTGCACTACATGATGGGCGGCATCTCGACGGACACGGCAGCGGCGACATCATTGCCGGGCCTGTTCGCCGCCGGCGAATGCGCCTGCGTGAGCCTCAACGGCGCCAATCGCCTCGGCTCGAATTCGCTGACCGAACTGCTGGTTTTCGGCAAGCGTGCCGCGCTGTCGGCGATCGAGCACATCCGGGGCCTGCCGGCCGCACCGAATACGATTGCGCTCAAGGCGCGAGCGCTCGAATCTCAGGCGCGCATCCGCGAGTTGTTCTCGCGCACCGACGGCAACGAGTCGATGTCGGGCCTGCGCAAGGAAATGATGGATACGATGGAGAAAAACGTCGGCATCTATCGCCACGAAGCTGGCCTGCAGGAAGCAGTCGATGCGATCGCCGCGCTGCGCGAACGCTATGGGAAGGTCGTCCTGAACGACAAGAGCAACGTCTTCAACACCGACCTTTTCCAGGTGCTGGAACTGGGCTGCATGCTCGACTGCGCGCAGGCGCTGACCGTCAGTGCGCTGGCGCGCAAGGAATCGCGTGGCGCGCATCAACGCCTCGATCACACCGAACGCGACGACCGCAACTACCTGCGCCACAGCATGGCGTTCTACCAGGGAGCGGAAACACCACGGCTCGACTATCTCGACGTCGTGATCACGAGATCGCCACCCGGCGTGCGCGACTACTCGGGAGACCACAAGTGAACGCGCGCATCGTCCAGCTCGACGTGCTGCGCTACGACCCGGAAACCGACAGCGAACCGCACTTCCAGCGTTACGCCGTCCCGTGTGCCGAAGAGTGGGTCGTGCTCGATGCGCTCAACGCGATCAAGGAAAGCATCGACCCGACTTTGAATTATCGCTGGTCCTGCCACATGGCCGTATGCGGCAGCTGCGGCATGATGATCAACGGCGAACCGAAGCTGTCGTGCCATGCATTCCTCCGGGACTACGACGGCGCGATCCGCGTCGAGCCGCTGGCCAACTTTCCGATCGAACGCGATCTCATCACGGTCGCGGACGACTTCATCGACAAGCTCAAGCGCGTCAAGCCGTATCTGATTCCGGCGCGGAACGAACCGGTCCCGGAGGGCGAATACAAGCAGACTCCCGCGCAACTGATGAAGTACCGGCAGTTCTCGATGTGCATCAACTGCATGTTGTGCTACGCGGCCTGCCCCGAATACGCGCTGCAGCCGATGTTCCTCGGTCCGGCCGCGATCGCGCTGGCGCATCGCTACAACCTCGACTCGCGCGATGGCGGCCGCGATGAGCGCCAGGAAGTCATCGCCAGCAACGCCGGTGTCTGGGAATGCTCGTTCGTCGGCGCCTGCTCGGAGGTCTGTCCGAAGGCGGTCGATCCGGCAGCCGCGCTGCAACAGGTCAAGGTCGCGAGCACGATCGACTGGTTCAAGGAACGCCTGTTGCCGGGAGCCGCGAAATGAGCCGACGGCCGTATGTACGCGAGGTGTCGAAGACGCGCTGGTACTTCAGGCACCCGCGCTATCTGCGCTACATGTCGCGCGAGGTCACGTGTGTCTTCATCGGTGCGTTCGCGCTGCTGCTGCTCTGCGCGCTGGGACGTCTGGCGCAAGGACAAGCTGCGTACGAGTCGTTTCTTGCGGCACTCGAAGGTCCGTGGAGCGCGTTTGGGTTGCTGATCGTGCTGATCTTTGCCGTGCACAACACGACCAGCTGGTTCAACGTCACGCCGAAGGCGATGCCGTTTCAGATCGGCGAGGAATTTCTGCCAGGCAAATACATCGTCGCCGCTCACTACGCGGTATGGATCGTGTTTTCGGTGGCAGCGGTCTTCTTCGCGGGAGTCCTATAGGCGCCATGGCCAAGTCGAACAAACCGATCGTCTGGAGCCTGTTCGCCGCGGGCGGCACGCTGGCGGCTTTTCTGGCGCCAGCGCTGGTTCTTCTGTTCCTGCTCGCGGCGCTGGGACATGCGCCGTCCCTGTTGCACTATTCGCAGCTGCATGCGTTCGCCGCGCGCTGGTTCGGCAAGCTATTCCTGCTGACGGTGATCGCGCTGTTCCTGTGGCACGCCGCGCACCGCCTGCGCGTGACGCTGCACGATTTCGGCCTGCGCCAGGACGCGGCCGTTGCCGTTGTCGTCTATGTCGTCGCCGCGGCCGGGACGCTCATGTCGGTGCTGTACCTGCTGCGGATCTGAACCCAAGGCATTGCCGGGCATGTCCGTGCAACGACGATACGTCAATTGACCGCCACCATGACGCGCAGGTAAGTCGCCGGGATCGACGTCGTGTCCTTGCTCACGCTCGTGTTCTGGCTCGTGAACAGATCTTCCAGCTCGCTTTGCAGCTTGTCGGCCTTGCCGTTCTTTTCCGCGGCTTCGAACGCATTCATCGTGGGCCCGTAGAAATTCCGGAAAGCATCCACGAGCCGCGCGGGTGTGTCGGAAAATTCAAAATTGTAGGTAGCTCTGGTGAAGGAAATATTCTCCTTGGGAATGCCCGCCGCGGAGAATCGTTCGGTCACGTTGTTCTCGATGCCCCAGGTCATCGGGCTTATGAAGCCTTCCGGAGGCGGCGGTGAGTAGGCGCTGCTGATTTTCAGGATCTGTGCAACCAGGGTCGGATCATTTGGAATCCAGTTGCCCATGACGATGCGGCCGCCGGGCCGGGTCACGCGAACCATCTCCTTGGCCACATCGAACGGTCTGGGCGCAAACATGGCGCCGAAGATGCTCACGACCCGGTCGAAGGACTTGTCCTGCAGTTCGTGAAGGTTCGACGCGTCGCCTTCCTGAAACCTGCAATTGCCCAAACCTTCAGCTTGCGCGCGCTTGTTTCCGGCATCGACCAGATTGGCGGCAATATCGACACCGAGCACATCGGCGCCCAGCCTGGCTGCCGGCAGGGCCGTCGTGCCGTCGCCACATCCCAGATCCAAAACCTTCAGATCCTTGGTGATGCCGAGACTCCTGACCAGAGACTCGCCGCTCGTGCGCATGCTTTGCGCAATCTTTGTGAAGTCACCTTTTTCCCAGAGTGCCTTGTTCGGATTCATCTAACGTCTCCTCGGACGAGCTGCTTGGTCAACCGTAGAACGCAATATCGCGGCAAACCGCGTCATGCATTCCGCTCGCGAGGGCCGGCATTTCGTCGCCGCGCATGGTCGACGACAGCCTGAAGCGCCGAGCGGATAGCTGGCGCGAACTGCGTCGACTCGGCGATGGCATCCGGGTCGACTCGCGATCCGATCACCGGAATGCGCACGCAAGCGTCCGCGATCAGATCGGCTGCCATCGTGCGCAACGTCTCCTTCAGCGCCTCGTCGGCGTGATGCGACTGGTACGAAGGGTTGAAAACGGCGACAGCCTTGTATGCGAACGGTATGTGGCCGACCAGCCAGTCCAGCGTGTTCTTCAGCGTCCCGGTCACGCCGTGCGCGTATTCCGGGCTGGCGATGACGATCGCGTCGGCCCAGGTAACGGCGTCCCACAACGCAAGCACGGTCTCCGGCGCATCGGGTTCCAGATCCGGATTGAACAGCGGCAGTCGTCCGTGGCCATCGAAGATGCGGAAATCCACGCCGGTCGGAGCCAGCGCACGTGCCGCGCGCAGCAGGCCGGCAGTGAACGACCGGGCGCGTAGACTTCCGCATAACGCGAGTATCTTCATGAGTCAGCCTGCCGACGCGCCGTGCGGCGGCATGATCGGCCGCGGCGCGGTCGCAACCTACCGGACCAGTTCATCGAGCGCCTGCGTCAGTCGATCCACATCATGCGCGTTCACGTGCAGGTGTGGAGCAAAGCGCAGGGAATTGCCTCGCTGGCTGATGTAGATGCCGCGCTCCCTCAATCCGGCAACGATATTTCCCTGGTATGAATCCGGCAACTGCGCGCCGAACATGTGAGGCGAGCGCACGGATTCCGCCGGAACCTTGAAGCCGAGCCGTTGCAGATGGCCCGCGATCGTCGCATTCGTCACCGCCAATGTCGCTGCGATGTTCTCAATACCCCATGCGTGAACCTGCTCGAGCGCTGCGATCGCGCCAGGCAGGATCGTCGACGAGCATTTTTCGCCGCCATCGAAACGGCGCGCGCCGGACATGTACGTGTCCGAGTACCTGACCAGGTTGGCGAAGTCTTCGGCACGCTCGCGCACCAGCCACGATTCCTCGAGCGGACGGGCATTGCGCCACTGTTCGGACACGTACAAGACCGCGAACCCGTACGGACACAACAGCCATTTGTACGCGGCGGCGACGAGAAAGTCGGGCTTGATCTGCGCGATCGAGAACGGCGCCGCGCCGAGCGACTGGCTGGCATCGACGACCAGCATGGCACCGATGTCGCGGCAGGCGTTGCCGATCGGGTGCAGGTCGATACGCGCGCCGTTGGTCCAGTGACTGGGCGATGCCGCGACAACCCTGATGTTGCGGTCGATGTGCTCGAGGATTGCCGCCGTCCAGTTTCCGTCCGCAGGAATTGGAACGGTGACGACGGTTGCACCAGTCTCCTGCGCGACCCTTTTCCACGGCAGCACGTTGCTGGGAAACTCCTCGGCGATGACCAGAATCGCATCGCCCGGTTTCAGCTGCGGCTCGATCGCGCGCGCCGCCGTACTGACACCGTAGCTAGCGGCGGACACTACGGCATAGCCGTCCGCATCGCCGCCCAGCACGCGCGCGCACAGACCGCGAACGGTTTCGGCATCCTCGAAGAAACTCGCGGCAGTGCGTTCCCACGGATAGCTCCTTGCGTGCACACCGGCAAGCTGGCGCTCCAGCGAGGCCTTCAGCTGCGGCGCGAGGTAAGCGTTGTTGAAGTAGGCGACCTGATCGGGAACATCGAACAGATGTCGTTGGGATGGAAGCGTGGACATGGCACAAATACCCGATCGGCAGGAATACGATTTTAGATATCTTCGTCGCGCGCGACGGCGTCGCGCAAGCCGAGCCGTTGGCGCAGAGTTCGCCGCGTCCGGCGGCTCGTGCGTGGTCAAAGAGCAGGTGGTAACGTCTCGAACTCGGCGTGAAACAGCACGTCGGAATCGGATACGCAGAACAGCCTGTGAGTCCAGTCTGGGAGCTGCGGAGCGGCGCAGGAAACTGTGGCGCCACTTAGCCAATTGTTTCCGTTGGAGTTGAACAACGCGATCGAATTCACCAGTGCGGAGGTCGCTTGGGAATTGCCCGCCGACGTCCAGTCAGCGCAGTCGAAGCCCGATGGAGCGCCGAGTCTGGTTGCTCCGGTCAGGGCCACCGAAATCCCCAGGTAGGCGCCGGATTCCGTCACGTTGAGCGGCAGCGTCACTGCACCGGCCGTCAATTCGGCCTTGTCGTGCGCGAACAGGAGGCCGTCGCGACGGTACCAGGGACCGTCGAACTCGATGCGATCGGTCAAGTTCGAGCCGAGTGCTGGCGAAGCAAGCAGCGCCTTGAATGTCGAAGGTGCATAGACGTTCGCCGCTGCCGCCGCGGATTGGCATGTCAGGTCGGCCCCGGCAACCCCTCCCAGATTTCCGGTTACCTCCGCGCTCGTCACGAATGCTTCGCGGTGACCGAACTGCGCGTGGCCGGTCAAGTCCGGCGCTGAACCTTTTTGCATGCAGATCAGGCGGTGTTGCGAGTTGCATCCGGCGCCAGTTTCATTGGATGTCCAATTGCCGCTTGATGACACGTTGGAACCCAACTGTGGCAGCGCCGCGAGGGCGGCGGACGAAGTCCATTGCGCACAGTCTGCGTTTGCGTCGCCCATCGTGTTGAAGGCGCCATCGACGTCGGTCGCCGTGAACGACTGGTCCGATGCGAAGAAGCGATTGCCCGATTCGTCGACATTCAACGACGAATACACCAGGTTGTCCGCAAGCGCATGTTCGATGGTGGCGGCAAACGGCACTTCATCGGTGCGCAGCCAAGGTCCCGCGCCCGTGGGAAGCGCATCGAGCCCGCAATTGTCGGCTTTCTTGCCGGACAGACCGAATACCCGGCAGTACGCATCGTCGTCCCGGTCCGACAGCCACGCGACATACGTGCCCGGACTCGCGAGGTTTGCAGCCGTCGCGCGGACTTGACAGACGCCGTCCGCCGCCGCGAGACCCGCGAGATTGGTGTCCGCAACTTCGGTCCAGCTATGCATCTTCCCCTTCCCGACCGTCGATGTGGCGAAAGCATGCAACGAAGTCGTGTCGGCAAGGGGCGTGGCGCAGGCGGCGCCGGGACCGCTCCACCAAGGCGTCAGCCCGGTCGCGTTGCTCCATCCGGCATCGATCGTCGGGTCGGCGCTCGGGCGGGTATCGAGCTCATTCGGACACAGCGCGGTGCTGAACGCGCTCAGAGTCGCCGGCGCTCTCGGCACACGCCCGCTGAGCTGGTTGTTGTCGATAGCGAAGTATTGCAGTTGCGGCAAATCCGACACGGAAGACGGGATATGTCCGCTGAGTTCGTTGTGGTCGGCAGCAAAGTAGCCGAGGCTGGTCAGACCCGCCAACGACGGAATCGGACCCGTCAACTGATTGTGATGGACAAACACGGCCTGCAGGCTCGTCAAGCCATCCAGCGATGGAAGCGGGCCGGAAAGTCGATTGTTGTCGACAACGAGGTAGCGCAGTTGCTTCAGCGTGGCCAGATTCGCTGGCAACGAGCCGCGCAGGTTGCCACCGCTCAGATCCAAGCCGGTAACGTGCTCATGCGTGGCATCGCAGCCAACACCGAACCACGAGCACGGGTCCGTGTCATCGGCAAACCACTTGTTCACGTTGGCCACGGTGGCGAACCAATTGTCGCCACCCGTGGATGCATAAAAGTCCCGCAGGACAGCCATCTCCGAGTCGGGAATGGCGGCGCATGCGGGTCCGGCGAAGACGCCGCCAATCAGAGCGCCGACCAGGAACAGATTTTTGGTGAAGCGCATGTGTAACTCCTGCAATCATCCTTGCAATCAACTGGCCGCGGGAACCCAGGCCCGATGGACGAACTGCTCACGCACTCACCGCACTGCGCGAAAACGGAAGCTCAACGGTGATGAGCCACCAGGACGTATCGGAAGCAGCGCGGGCTGCTCGCGCAGCGCATCGGATATGACAACCGGCGTCGGCGGTCGTGCGGGTTTTGCGTAGAACGCAGATAGGCGCAGACATGCGCCATGTTCGCCGGACCCGTGCCGTGTCGTCAGGGCGTGCGCCGGCAAGCCCGTCGCCAGCCGGAGCGAAACCGCGATGGTCCGGATGTGTCTGGTAATGCCGATGGTCATGGACTCCAGATTGCGGGCACTCCGGAAGCGAAACGAACTTCGATAACCCGGCGCGCCTTGCGCAGATACGCGCTGCAGCCACGACTCAATTATCCGACGCGAAGACGATTGTGCACGCGACGACGTGAGCGGTCGCCTGTCATCGGACAGGTACGCCGGCCTTCCCAACGCCAGTGGCCGAGCGACTTGCACGACGGCATTGTTTCATGTGCGCCATCCGCCTCGTGACGCTCGCGCGCCCGCTCCGGCTGCGATGGCATGAACGCGCTCGGAAACTCGTTTTCCGCCGTATCACCACGCTCAAGCGACATGGAGTTCCTGCATGAACACAACGAATCTTTCGCGCTGCATCGCTGCGTTGGCGCTTGTGGCTGCGGCCGGGAGCTCAGCGGCCAAGGTTGTCATCAGGCCGATCGTTCCCGAAGCGCTCGATGTTTCCGCGAATCAGGAGCTGGCGTTGCAGGCTCGCGCCAGCGGCGTGCAGATCTACGTGTGCACGGCCGGTAGCGACGCCGCGCAGTTCGGCTGGAAGCTCAAGGCACCTGAGGCCGACCTGTTCGACAGTGGCGGCCGGAAGATCGGCAGGCATTTCGCCGGCCCGACGTGGGAAGCCGCCGACGGCAGCAAGGTCGGCGCGACAGTCAAGGCGCGCGTGGATGCACCCGACGGCAAGGCGATCCCGTGGCTACTGCTCGCTGCAACCTCGAACGAGGGAAACGGCGTGCTCGCGCGTGTAGCGAACATCCAGCGTCTCAACACGGCTGGCGGCAGCGATCCGCCGGCGCAAGCGTGCGATGCGGCGCACGCCGGAACGGAGAGCCGCGTGCCGTATACCGCGACCTACTATTTTTACGCGGCAAGTCCTTAGCAATGCCTTGCGATCGCTCAGGCGCGCTGCGAGTAATGGGCGAATGCTCTGGCCACCTTGCCTTGCGCGTCGAGCAAGAAAACTTCCGCGGCCATGCCGCTCCTGCCGCGATAGTAAATGACCACGCTGTCGACGCCGGCCAATGTGTCCAGCAGTTCGAAGCGCAAATCGGGCATGCGCTCGAGCGCCCTGGCCCAATAGGCACGCACCGCGCCCTTGCCTTTGAGCGAGCCCGAAGGCTGCGCGGCAATCGACACGATATACGGCGAGGACATTTCGAAGTCTTCGCGATAGTGCGTCAGAAC
>DASSGP010000184.1:0-5652 GCA_035693405.1 Rudaea sp.
CCGTTCGTCGACATGTCGTCGGCCAAGGACCAGGAATATTTCTCCGACGGCATTTCCGAGGAACTGCTGAATCTGCTCGCGAAGATTCCGCAATTGCAGGTCACGGCGCGCACCTCGTCGTTCGCGCTCAAGGGACAGGCACTCGGCATCCGCGAGGTCGCGCGCAGGCTGCACGTCGCGCACGTGCTCGAAGGCTCGGTGCGCAAGGCCGGCGATGCCGTGCGCATCACCGCGCAGCTGATCGACGCCGCGTCCGACAAGCACGTCTGGTCGCAGACCTACGATCGCAAGCTCGACGACATCTTCGCGATCCAGGACCAGATCGCCGCCGACGTCGTCAAGCATCTGCAGCTGACGCTGCTCGGCCCGGCGCCGAAGGCACACGCGACCGATCCCGAGGCGTACCGCCTGTACCTGCGCGGGCACGACTTCCTCGTCGGCACCGACCAGGAAATGGACAAGAGCATCGACTACTTCCAGCAGGCGATCGCGCGCGCGCCGGACTACGCAATCGCGCACGCCGGCCTCGCCGACGCTTGGGCGAGGCAGGCAACCCTGCGCGCGAACAGCCGCGCGGAAGTCGCCGGCAAGGCGCGCGCGGAAGTCAATCGCGCGCTCGAGCTCGAACCGGATCTCGGCGAGGCGCACGCCTCACTCGCCCAGATCCTGTTCCTGTTCGAATGGGACTGGGCCGGCGCCGACGCCGAGTTCCAGCGCGCCGTGGCGCTCGCTCCCGGCAGCGAGATCGTGCATGAAAACTACGGCGAATTCCTCAACGCGATGAGCCGCCTCGACGAGGGCCTCGCGCAGAGCCGCGAGGCCGCGCGGCTCGACCCGCTCTCGGTCACGCCGTTTCACGACATCGCGATCAACGCGCTCGTGCGCAACCACTACGACGAAGCCGCGGCCGGATTCCGCAAGACGATCGACATCGATCCGAACTGGACCTGGGGCTACATCAAGCTCGGCCGCACCCTGGCGATGGCCGGCAAGTGCAAGGAGGCGTTCGCGCAGACCGCGATCGCCGAGCGCCGCATCGCCGACAGCCAGGCACCGCTGTCGCGCAGCTGGCTCGGCTCGACCTACGCCGTTTGCGGCGACACCACCCGCGCGCACCAGAAACTGGCCGAGCTGCGCGCGATCGGCGAGAAACGCTACCTCGATCCGACGCCGATCGCGGGGATCCATGCAAGCCTCGGCGAGATGGACGAGGCATTGCCGCTGTTCCAAAAGGCGCTGGACGAACGGTCGCCGGACATGGTGTACGCGAAGATTATGCCGAGGCTGATTCCGCAGCTGGGGGAGAGTGCGGAGTATCGGGGGATGGTGGAGAGGATGGGGTTTCCGGAGGCGAAATAAGTGATCCGCTGCTGCAGAAGTCACTCCGACTCGTTTTCTTGACTTGTTCTCCAAAAAAGTATCTGACTCGTCAATGAGCGCCGTCTTCAGCTCCTGCCACCGATATCGCTATCGCCTCGAGCGCGACGTGCTACCGGCGGGCAACGTCGTCGCGTACTTCGGCGTCAACCCGTCCACGGCTGCCGAGGAAGAGGACGACCACACGTCGCGCAAGATGATCGGTTTTGCGGAGCGGCTCGGGGCGCGCCGCTACATTCTCGGCAACGTCTTCGCGTGGTGCGCAAAGGATGTGGACGAGCTCGCGGACATTCCTGACCCGTTCGGGCCCGACAACGACAGGCACGTCCGTAGCATCATCCGCGCCGCCGACTTGCTGATCCCGTGCTGGGGATCCCGATTGAAACTCCCACTCGACCTGCGCGGTGCACTTGACGCCTTCAAAGATGTACTTCGCCGATCCGGAAAGCCGATGCGCTCGTTCGGTCTCACCAAGTCTGGCGATCCGAAGCATCCTTTGACGCTAAGCTACGCGACGCGCATGCTCAGGTTCCGGTGACCAGGTCGAACTGGGTCAGAGTAAGTCTGATTCCGCCTTTGCTCATTGGGCTCATTGAGTTGAGTTTACCGAAGGGCTGACGAAGCGCTTTAAGCTCTCGCAGCTCGGCAGAAAATGGTGTCAAGTAACGTTTTGGTGTCGGAGAAAATGTTCTCTGACACCATTAACTTGACACCATTAACTTGCGACTCCGCCGCACACTCAGAGCAGCGGCGCGACCTCGACATCGGCGCTCGTCCCGCCCGCCGCGTACGTCACCGACACGCGCCACGTCGCGCCGGTTGCGGCCTGTGCGTAGACCACGCGTGTGCCCGCTGCGAGCACGAGCTTCTCGTGCTCGGTGTCGCTGGTACCGGCGATGAAGGTCGCGCTCGCCTTCACGCTGAGCGCGAGATCGTCGAAGAACCCGATGATCGTGTAGGGATACGTGCCGCTCGGGCGCGGATCGCTCGCGGTCGGGAACCACAGCTGCACGCTTCCGTCCTCGCCGGCGCGCAGGAAAAAGTCCACGTCGGCGTTGCCGGCCTGCCAATTGCCGGCGGCCAGCGTCGCGATCTGCGAGGCGTGCGCCGCGAGCGCGGGCGCGACGACGGTCGCCAGCGTCGAGCTCGACACCGTGACGTCGAGTGGCGACTTCCAGCCGAGATTTGCACCGCCCTCTGAGAGGTAGCTTGCCCCGTACTTGTGGACCCATACCTGCTCGAGCTCGTCGACCATTTCCCACAGGTAGTGGGCGGGCGGCGGGCTGCCGATGCCGAAAACGGTGGAGAACTGCGCCCACCCCGCCGCTTCGCCGTTGTAGCCCACTTTGATCTCCGCGCCGCACAAGACGTAGCACTTGTCGTAGTTCGCCCTCGTGTTCCAGCGCGACCGGGCCGCGGTCGTCACGAGGCGTTCCAGCGACCATACCGGTTGCGCCCACACCGTGGCACCCGCGGCGCAGTAGGCGCTGGAGACGGTGCACGCACTGATGTAGGTCGGCTGCTCCTTCACCAGGAATCGAGGCGTGACCGTCGTCGTAGCCGGCAACGTGGACACCACCAGCGATGGCGCATCGAGCGCCAGTTCGGCGGGATCGTTGTAGGTGGGGCCCGTGGTATCGACGATCGCGGCGAGCGTGCCGGCGCTGGCCGACGCGGGCCCGAGCACGACACCCTGCTGTACGTGCACATTCGACGTCCCGCTCGCGGTGATCGAGAAGCTCGCGCCCAGGACCTGCGCGCTAACCGGCACGGAGGGATCGAAGATGCCCGGGTGCGCGCCGTTCGGCCCGAGCAGCGTTCCCCACGGGGTCATGCCATTCAACGCGTCGTAAAACCGCAGCGGGAAGGTGCCGGCGGGAGCATTCGGATGGGACTTGACGACGTTGGAGATGAACGTCGTGTCGAATCCCGCCTGTGTGGTCAGCGGGACCGTGCGCGCGATGCCGAGCGTGTCGGAGATCATCTGCTGCGCGCCGCCGGCGATGCTCAAACTGCTGGCGATGTCGATCAGGGGCTGCTCGATCGACCCGCTCAGATACGAGTTTGCAGGCGTCAGCGTCAACAGCCTCACCAGGCGGTACTCGCCCGAGGTCTGCCAGGTCCCATCGAACCCCTTCCAGCCGGTCGCGCTGCAGTCGTAGTTCGGGTCAGCTTGGTCGAACTGCCAGCCGGTGCCGCATTGGGTGACCATGGTCGCCAGCGTGGTGCTGATCGCCGGCGCCGGATCGACGTTGCCCAACACGAGCTGCTGCTGCTCGGTGGCCGTGAGCACCGTGTTGAGCTTGGTCTTGTCGAGCACGATCGACACCGGCGCCGGCGCGGGCGGCAGCGCGAGCGTGAATTGCTGCGCGGTGCCGAACGTCGGGGCAGCCGGTTCGAAGCCGTCGGCGAACAGGATGTCCTCGAAGCCGTCGGCGAACAGTTCATCGTCGGCCGCTTCCAGCGAGAAGCACGGTAGCGTGGCCAAGGCGAGCACGAGCCAGCAGGCGCAGGGGCAGATCGGCGCGCGCGGCGCGGAAACGTGTCTCATGATCACTTCTCACCACCGGGCAAGAATGCATCACCGATGCGCATGCTGCTTCATTTGGACGCCCGGGAAAAGAGGGCAGGTTCATTTTTTCCGATGACACCTACGCCGGAAGGTAAACCTGGGAACTCCATACCGTCCCCTTTACCGCTTAAAGAAATTGTCCCTGGCACCATAATTGCGCAGCTTGCCAACAACGCGGAGTATCAGGCGATAGTCACGCGCATGCGGTTTGCGCAGATCGCCGATCAGGCCGGCAAGGATAAGGCGGACCGGGTTTCATCCGATGAGGATGGGCGGCGCCACAATTTGCCGCTACGGCGTGTTCGCAGGGCAAACGCACTCGCCGCCGAGATTGTACGAAGACCTTCTTTTACTTCCTCGCAAAGAGCTATAAGCTCGGGGACGTGAAAAGCAGAGATTGCAGCACAGTTCGAAGGGGTCCACTGTGAAGTGCCAACATCTACGCTGAATGGCTAGTCAGCCTGGCTAGTCAGAAATACAGCTTCAGAATTCTCGGGGGGGAATACACATGAGATCATTCGCCGTCTGGCTGGTCGTTGCCTGCACGTTCCTGGCCGTTCCCGCAATGCCGGCAATTGCGCAGAGTCGGGTTACCGGCACCCAGGTCGATGCACTGCTTGGCGCTTATGAGGGCGTGGAACCCACGCAGTGGCGCGGCTTGGGCAAAGGCGCCATACCGATTCTCGAATCGATCGCTGCGGACCAAAGCGTACTTCCAACCCGTCGTGCGCGATCGGTGGACGGCCTGGCGGCGCTGGGTTCCGGCGAACGGACGATGCGGACCCTGGCGAATTCCAACACGGAGCCGCTCATCGTGCGCATGTCGGCCGTGCGCGGCCTGGGACAACTCCTGCCCGCAGCAGCCATGATCGACGCGCTGCGCCCGCTGTTGCAGGATGCCCAGTGGCAGGTGCGCGGGGTCGCCGCCGAAACGCTGTCGATGACGGCGGGTGGCTGCGCCTTCATCGCCGACATGGCGAAGCAGGAAACCGACGCGTGGCGTTACCGTTTCGTGCGCGGTTGCGGGGCACAGCCGCCCCCGACAACCACGACGACACCTCAGGCCCCGACAAGTGGCGACCCCACTTCCAGGGTCATCGTCTACAAGATCACCGATCCAACTCCAACCGTCCTCTACAGCTACCCGAGTGGTAGCGTCAAGGTCCTTGCGCCGACTCTGCCGGGCGCGTTCGCGGTGCTGGTGCCGAATGCACCGAGTATTTCCTTGTTGAGCGGATCGTGGAAGTACAATCTGTTCGCCACCGCGCCGACGACGGTCAACGTCGAGGCGTTGATCAAGTCGCCGTCATTCGTGCCTTTGACGTCGGGCACCGTCAACGCGAACCTGTTTTTCGTCGGAGTGAACGGCCTCACGGCGGCCAGCGCTCCCGCGGATGCGAACTTCCAGGCCATCCTGTCGAAGGTCAACGGCATCTACGCCCAGATCGGTCTCCAACTCGGCAACCTGACCTACATCGACATCACCGGCGCGGACGCTACCGCCTACACGGACATCGCCGACGACACGGAGCGCGCCGCCCTGATGAGACTCTCGGCCAACGCGCAGGCATCCGACTTCGCGATCAACCTGTTCTTCGTCCACAGCATCACCGGCGGCATGGGCGGCTACGTGATCCTCGGCGAGAGCGCGGGCATCCCCGGCGTGCCGATCCGCGGCAGTTCCGGGAGCGGCGTGGCGGTCA
>DASSGP010000185.1:0-15395 GCA_035693405.1 Rudaea sp.
TTGTCGGCGCAGCGCCGGCGCGCGTGATCGACCAGGATCTGGCGCATCGCTCGCGCCGCCAGCGCATAGAAGTGCGAGCGGTCGCGCAAGGGTTGCGCAGCGCTGTCGTGGAACCGAAGGTAGACCTCGTGCACGAGGGCGGTCGGCGTGAGCGTGTCGTCCGGTCGGGCGCTGCGCAGCGAATTGCGCGCACGACGCTTGAGCTCGGCATACACCAGTTCATAGGCCGAACGTGCCGCGTCGGCGTCGCCGGATTGGGCGGCATTGAGGAGCCCGGTCAGGGCTTCGACGTCTCGCATCCCTTCTCCTGCCGATTCCCCTGTACAGGTTATCAGCCCGTGAGTTGCCTTCACGTGAGGCTGGGCCAGAGGCTACTCAATCACGTGCGTGATCATGCTCGTGCCCGGCTCAACAAGTCGTGAACGCCGGCAGGAGCCCTTCCATCTGCGGCTGCCGCGCGCCACCGAAGCAAGAGGCTGACGAATTCGTCAGCTATTTCGCAAAGACATTGTTGTCCGCTTTGTTCGGGAATTTACGTGTGTGCAGATGCAGGGGCACTCCGGTTTGGAGGGCAGGCAATGCACGGGCAGATAGGACCGAGATGGATCACCGGTGGGGCGCTGATGCTTGTCGGCGGCTTGGTGGCACACGCGGCGCTCGCCGCGAACTTCGAGACGTGCGTTCAGAGCGATGCCGATCTGGCGTCGGCCCTGGATACGGCCAGAACCGTCCCGGTGACGGCCAAGATCGTGCAGCACAAGCTCACGGCGCAGAACAAGGCCTACGACCTGAAAAATACGGTCTGGGATATCAGCTTCTATGTCGGCATCCAGGCGGGCAGTGAAATACTCGGGGGCTATACGGCCGGCTGTGCGGCGCGAGACATCGCCGCCGGTAACACGTTGTTCATCGATACGAAAACGACTCCTCTCCCCGGGGTTCTGCCGCGCGGCGATCTCACTATCGAGGGTATTACGTTCTCGGCGGGGTTCTTCCTCGGGCTCGGCGACGCCTTGTACCACAAGGTGCCATCCGGCTCGACGATCCTGCTTAGCCGTGATGCATTCATCAACGGAAACCCCAGCTACCTGAGCGTTATTTGGGATCAGCCAACGGACAGCGACAGCACGGTTCGCATCGTCGACACATTGATTGCCAACAACGGGGGCCTTGGCTTCAGTTGTGCCCTCTACTTGTCGGCAGATTCCGGGGCGCCCGAATTCGACGTGATCAACAACACCGTGGCCAACAACGCCGGAGCCAATTCCAGTGGCGCCTGCTTTTACGATTTCACCGCCAGTGGCAAGTTCTACGTGTACAACAATATTTTCTATGGTGAGACCGGCACCAGTTCGATCGACTTGTCGACGAATACGGATCAGGTGGTTCTCGATCACAACATTTTTGCAGCGCGCACGGGGCCGACTCCGATCGTCACGAGCGGCAACCTGACGGCCGACCCGAACCTCGACGCGAACTATCGCCCCACCGAACTACCGCAATCGAACGCGATCAATTCGGGAAACAACAGCGTGCCGGACGGCTTGCCGTCCAGCGATCTGGACGGCGGTCCGCGCGTGGTCGGTGCGATCGTCGATCGCGGCGCCTACGAGTCGAGCATCGATCCCAAGCCGGTGCAGACGGTCAAGAACACGAACAATGGCGGCGCCGACTCGCTGCGCGCGGCGATCACGAGCACCAACTCGAATGGCGGCGGCACGATCAAGTTCGCTTTCACCACCGGCTCGTGTCCGTGGGTGATCTCCCTCGCCACCGAACTCGCTCCCCTTGTTGGTGATACGTCCATCGAGGGTTACACCGCGAGCGGCGCGGCGGTCAACAATATCGACCCCGGCGACAACGCCTCGATCTGCGTGATTCTCGAAGCAGACGCAGGCCAGGTGACGCCGCCGGCGCACGGGCTCGTCGTGAATTCGAACACGGTGACAATCCAGGGGCTGGGTATCAGCGGGTTCTCGACGGCTGGCATCGATCTGCAAGGCGGCAGCGCGCACTCGGTGCTCGGCAATCACTTCGGCGGAAACGTCGGCGGTCACGCCATGCAGCCGAACGGCTTCGACGTTCGCATCGGGCCAGGCGCAAGTGACAGCGCAATAGGCAGCGGCGATATTGCCGACCGCAATATCATCGGCGACGCCATCAACTCGGGCATCGTCCTGTCGAACGGTACTTCCGGCAACCAGGTATCCGGCAACTACATTGGTCTGGGCTGGAGCACCGGCAGTTCGAGTTACACCAATCGAGCCAACGGAGCGCGCGGCATCTACGTGGCCGGCGACAACAACACGATCAGCGGGAACCTCATCGGCTTCAACGCACAGGCCGGCATCGTGCTCGACAGCTTGGGCGCACACGACAACCTCATCTCGGAAAATCTCATCGGCGCCGATCTCGTTGGTACCAATCTCGGCAATACCGGAGCGGGCATTCACCTCATCGGCGACAGCGGCGGAACTGGCGACGCGCCCAATGGCAACACGATTCGCTTCAACACGATTGCCGACAACGGCGCGCAAGGCGTGCTGGTCGACGTCGGCCAGGGCAACCGGGTGCGCAAGAATTCGATTTATGGCAACGCGAATCTCGGAATCGATCTCCTTCCGGTCGGCGCGAATTTTCCGCAAAGCGACGATGGCGGGCTGCACCTGCTCGACGAAGCCAATCGCAGCCAGAACTTTCCAGTGCTGACTGCCGCAAAGGGAGGTAACGAAAACGGAACGGTGGCAGGGTCGCTGACGACGACTGCAGGCGACTACACGATCGATTTCTACAACAGTCCCGGCTGCGATCCCTCGGGCTTTGGCGAGGGCAAGTCCTGGCTCGGTGGCGTATCCGTTACCGTGCCGGTACCCGTTGTCGGTTTCCAGGGCACCTACAGTTTCACCGCTCTGCCGATCAGCGCTCCACTGTTCGTAACGTTTGCAGACGGCTCGAAGATCACGGCTACGGCGACTGACGCCAATGGCAATACATCGGAGTTTTCGGCCTGTGTGAACTATCTCAACGACACGCTCTTTACCGACGGGTTCGAGGGCCCGCCGCCGACCATTTAGTGGCAGCAGGACTTTCGAGTTCGTGGCGCTCGCCAGACGCGATGCTCAAGCGGCTCAGACGCGTGTGTTGCTTCTCCTCGGGTTATCGCCGCGTTGAAGGAGTTCGTGGGCGCGAAAGCGCCTTGAGGGGCCGGTGCGAAGCGGCGAGTTCGCACTGGCGCTGCGCTTTAGGCTTGGAGTTCAGGGATTCGTCAGCACGATCTCGTTGCTCGCGTTGCCGACGCCCTGCGCGTTGACGGCGCGCACGACATAGTAGTACCTGCCGACCGTTCGCTTCGCCGAGGCGTCGTCGAATATCGTCACGGCGCCGTTGGTCTTGCCGACCAGCGTCTCCTTGCCGGAGCTCGTGCCGCGGAAGATCCGGTACTGCCTGATGTCGGCGCCGCCGTTGTCCGGTGCATTCCAGCTCAGGTGCGCGCCGGACACGTCGCGCGTGCCGGCGAGGCAGGCGCGCTTCGGCAGCGTCGGTTCGGCGCTGTCGAATTTTGCAAAAAGGCTCTTGCCGCCGCTCTGCCGCGCGACACGCATGTAGGCGACGAAATCGTCGAACGCGGTGCCGGCGATGCAACCGGCGCTGACACAGCCGTCGCTGTAACCGTACAGCGGGTGGCCCTTGTCGTCGACCGTGATCTCGTTGAAGTCGAGCAGGTTGCGATCCTCGTTGCCGCCGCCTTGCTGCCAGATGCCGGTGCGGCTCTGCACCGGATCGTTAGGCGTCGCGTTGACCGTGGTCCAGGTCTGCCCGCCGTCGTAGGTCGTCGCGACGAACGCGTACCAGACACCCGGGAACGCCTGCGACTGGTAGTCGCCGGGCTGGTTCGTGCCGAAGAAGCCGCAGGCCGCGCGGCCGGAACTGCCGCCGACCGCCTCGGTATGCGTGGCATTGACGATGCCGTGTGACTTGCCGACATCGAAATCGTTGATCCAGGTTGCACCGCCGTCCTTGCTGACTTTCACGTGCACATGGCCTTCGAGCGGACTTCCCGCCGCGACCGGCTCGTTGTTGACGTAGCAGTAGTACGCCGAGCTGTCGGCATCGAGCGCGACCGACGGATCGGCGCCGTCCGCCTGCGAGATCGAACCGGTGACGGCGAACTCGTTCCAGGTCAGGCCGCCATCGGTGCTGGTGACCCCGCCTTGGCGGCCGTTGCACTGATTGACCGGCAGCCATGCCGTACCATTTGCGGCAATGTGTACATGTCCATGCAGGCCGCCGCAGCCCTGCGCTCCCTGGCCGGTATAGGCCGGCACGCCGGGACCCCAGGTCACGCCGAGATCGAGGCTGCGCTGGCACATCGCCGGGCCGACGATGTCCTGCGAGCAGTACAGGGTGTTCTCGCCCTGGTTCAGCGGTGTCGTCAGCAGCGCCGCCTGTGCCGGCGGGAACGGACCAGTGCCGATCGTCTCATGATCGGCGCCGCCGTCCGGCGGACCGATGCCGATCGGAATCCAGCTGTCGCCATCATTGTCGCTATAGGCGTAGACCGCGTTTGCGCCGACGGTCGAGTTCGACGCGATCGTGCGGCCGGACTTCTGGTCGGTCCACAGGATTGGATCGAGTCCGGTGTCGGTCACGATCGAGGATTTGTCCTCCCATGTCGCTGGACAGCTTTCCGGGTTGGCCGGATTGGCGGCTTCGGCCGGCGTCAGTCGCCAGATCGGGCCGCTGTTCATCGTCATGATGCGGCCGGTGTGCGGGTTGAAGCCGATGTTGAATTCGCCGTGGCCGTCCTCGGCCGACGTTCCGTGCGGCGCGTAGAAGTTCTGGTAGCGCGGCGCGCCGGGCGTCGTGGCATCGGCGCCGCCGAACGGCACCGCCGTGCAGTTGCTCGTGCAGGCCGGCCCGGAGATCAGCTGCATCGTGACGTGCACGGTCTCGCCGGTCGGCGTGTACGGAACCACCGTGATCGTGTAGTTCGACGTGCCGGCCGGAAGCGACAGGATGCTCATGTCCGCAACTTCGGGATTCGCGCTGCTCGCCGATTCCCAGTCGGCGGTTTCGGAGCCATCGAGCCCCGACACGCTGCCGCGGAAGATCCACAGGTCGTAGTCGGACTTGCCGGTGCCGGCGTCGGTCCAGCTCAGAGTGACGCCGATGTGCGCCTGCGGGTAGGTCTGTGCATAACCACTTGGCAGAGCGACGGTCAACGCGTAGAAATCGCAGACCTCGATCGGATTGTTGCACTCGGGCCCGATGTCATATTCGGGAATCGGCGTCGGATTCGGTTGCAGGAATGGTCCGGATGAATAGGTAAGCGGACCCGATGTCGGCGTCAGCGTGCCTGCCGTCGGCGTCGCCGCCGCAGCGCCCAAGGGGGACAACAAAAGGAACAACACACACAAACGGAAACGTACGCAGAAAGGCATGTCCGACTCCTCTGCCAGCCATTGCAGCACTCCGTGGCGTCCCTCCACGCAGTCTTCGCGCCGCGGGCCGCGCAGCTATCGTTGCGGCCACCGCCAGGCGCCTCGGACTACTGCATCGGCGCTGACACATGCCATCAGGCGGCGCGAGCCTACTTGCGCAGGCCTGAATCGATCCGTAATCGCGCACGCGCGGCTGCAGCACTGTGGAGGAGTGGAAACGTTTTCATGCGACGGCCGCTACGTTGCGGCGCGCGCCATCAGGCAGCGAACTGAAGCTTGGCGAGCTCCGAGTACAGGCCGCCCTGGCGCATCAGCTCGGCATGCGAACCCTGGGCGACGACGCGGCCGGCATCCATGACGATGATCCTGTCGGCTTTCTGAACGGTCGCAAGGCGGTGCGCGATGACCAGTGTCGTGCGCCCGCGCATCAGGCGTTCGAGCGCGCTCTGCACGGCAGCTTCGGATTGCGCATCGAGGTTGCTCGTGGCCTCGTCGAGCAACAGGATCGGCGCGTCCTTGAGCACGGCGCGCGCGATCGCGATGCGCTGCTGTTGACCACCGGACAGGCGCACGCCGCGTTCGCCGAGGTGGGCATCGTAGCCTTCAGGTTGGGCAGCAAGGAATTCGTCGGCTTCGGCGGCCTTGGCGGCGGCGATCACGCTGGCGTCGTCTGCATCGACGCGGCCGAAGCGGATGTTGTCGCGCGCGCTGGCGCCGAAGATCACCGTGTCCTGCGGGACCAGTGCGATCGCGCCGCGCAACGCCGGCAATGCGATGGCTTTCAAGTCCGTGCCGTCGATGCGAATCGTGCCTTGCTGCGGGTCGTAGAAGCGCAGCAACAAGTGGAAAACAGTACTTTTTCCCGCGCCGGACGGCCCGACCAGGGCAATCGTTTCGCCCGGAGCGATGGTCAGGTTGAAATCGTGCAGCGCCGGCGCGTCGGGACGCGACGGATAGCGGAATTCGACGTGTTCGAAGCGGATCGCGCCGCGCAGCGGCTGTGGCATCACGACGGTCTGGCCCGGCGAACGAATCTCCGGCTGTGTCGCCATCAGTTCGCCGATGCGCTCCATCGCGCCGCTGGCGCGCGAAATCTCGCTCCATACTTCGGTCAGGCCGCCGATCGATCCGGCCGAAAGCACGGCGTACAGCACGAACTGGCTCAACACCCCGGCGCCAAGTTCGCCGGCCATGACCGAATGCGCGCCGCTCCACAGCACCAGCGTGATCGCGCCGAAGATCAGCAGGATAACGAGTGCGGTCAGGCCCGAGCGCTGGACGATGCGCCGGCGTGCACTGGCGACCGAGCGCACGATCGCTGTGTCGTAGCGCGCGATTTCGACCGGCTCGCGCGCATATGCCTGGACCGCGTACATTGCGTTGAGTGTTTCGTTGGCGACCGCCGCGGCATCGGCGACGCGATCCTGGTTTGCCCGCGACAATTTCTGCTGGCGCCGGCCGGCGAGAACGATCGGCAGGATCACGAGCGGGATCACGAGCGCCGCGTAGCCGGCCAAGCGCGGGCTCGTCGCGACCAGCATCACCGCGCCGCCCAGCGCAGTCACGACACCGCGCAACGCGACTGAAATACTCGAGCTGACGACGGTCTGCACGAGCTCGGTGTCCGCGCCGAGGCGCGAGATCAGCTCGCCGACGCGCGTGCGCTCGTAGAACGCCTGGTCGAGCGTGAGCAAGTGCGCATACAGCCGCCGCCGCAAGTCGGCAACGACGCGCTCTCCGAGCAGGCTGATGCAGAAATAGCGCGCGGCCGTCGCCAGCGCGAGCACGACGGCGACGGCGAACAGGGCGAGGAAGCTTGCATTCAACGTCTTCGGGTCGGTGTGGGCGAAGCCGCGGTCGATCATCAGGCGCACTGCCACCGGCATCGAGAGCGTCGCCACGGATGACAAGGCGAGGAACGCGAGCCAGGCCACAAGCAGGAGGCGGTATGGCCGGAAGTAGGGAAGCAGCAGACGCAGCGCAGCCATGCGCGGCTGTGGCGAGGGCTTGGCAGGGCTAATTCTGGATTCGCTCATCGTCAACTTGTTTTGCTTGTTCGCATGGCAAGCGTCGCAGGGTATGTCAGTTGTTCAAGGGGCGAGACTATCGCCGCCCCCATCCGCCTGCGACACCTTCCCGCAAGCGGGAAAGGGAGACAAGCGTTCCGGCCTCGAATCCTTCTTCGGAATATGAGAAGAGTGGCTTCGGTCGGAACCAGGCAAGGTCAGCCACAAGATGATTGAGGTCGAGTGCCGGAATTCAATCGAGTACACGCATAGTACATTGGCCGCGCGACAAGTCGGCGAGCAGCGAGCGCAGCGCTTCGATCCGGCTCGTGGGAAGGCGCACGCGCAAGACGGCGCCATCGCTGACGAAGGTCTCCGAGAGTTTGTGTGCATCGAAGTCGGTCAGGCGCGCGTGCAGCAAGGGCAGTGAGACGAAACCCAGTGCGAACTCGACGTCCGCGGTTTCGATCAGCTGGCGCCTGATCGCGTTACGCAAGCATTCTGCCGCGGCACCGCCGTAGGCGCGCATCAATCCGCCGGCGCCGAGCTTGATCCCGCCGAACCAACGCGTGACGACAACGACGACCTCATCCAGGCCTTGGCCGTCGATCGCCTGCAGGATCGGCTTGCCGCCGGTGCCGGCTGGCTCGCCATCGTCGTTGAAGCGATATTGCTGGCCGATGCGGTAAGCCCAGCAGTTGTGCGTGGCATCGGCATGCGCGACCGCCGTCACGAACGCGATCGCCGCGTCGGGCGTTGCCACACTGGTCGCGTTTGCCAGGAATCTGCTCTTGCGCACGTCCTGGGCGAACTGCGCCGGTGTGGCTAGCGTGCTGCGCAGCACGCTCATTTCAGGTCGCGCAAATCATCCGGCAGCTTGTAGTCCGGGTACATCTTGCGAAACTCGGCGAGGCTGCGCACAGCGCCGTCACGATGGTTCTCGCGCAGCATCACGCGGATGTTTTGGAGCCAATGCTCCGGATACAGACTCGCGTTCGGATCCTTCGAGCGAGTCTTTTCGTTTTCCTTCGTTTGTGCGGCCTTCCCGGAAATTGCCGGCACGGCGGCCTTATCGCGGACAGCCTCATCGCCCGCCTGAGCATCGGTTTTCGCCGCCGGCGCAGCGGCAGTTCGTGCAGGCGGCTGCGGGGCGAACTGTTCCGGAACAGTTGCTACGGCCGCAGGTGGCGGAGGAGCAGCTTCGTCTCGACTCGCGGGCGCCAAGGCGCTGCCCTGCGCCGGCGCCGGTGGAGCCGCGGGCAGTGCTTCCTGCCGTTGCAGTTCGGCTGACTTCGCGGCTGCCGCCGGGCGCGTGCCGGCACCCGACGGCACGGCAGGGGCCGCGCCAGGCGCAGGCTTCTTGGTGTCGCGATCGTGCAAATTCTGCCAAGCACCCGTCGCCATGATCTGCTTGCGCTCGACTGCATCCAGCTCCGACGCACGCTTGCGCGCCGGCGCGGGAGCGGGTGCCGGAAATGCCTGCGGCTGTGCCCGAGGGGCCGTGGGCTTTTCGGCTTTGCTCAATCCGCCCGCGGCAGAGGGGCGATTGTCCGCGCTGTCGTCGAGCCTTGCCGATCTTTCGCGCGCCTCGGCGTCTGACGCGGGCTTGGCCGCTTCGGTTTCGGCCTGCGCCTTGAGCTTGGCCATTCCGGACAGTGATGCAGCGCCTGCGGGCGTCGCCGCGCTTTCGGCCGGCGGCGGCGCCGGGGAGAGCGGTGGAGCCGCTGGCGGCGGCGCATCGACGGACCGGACGCTGATGACATCGCTTGCGGGCGCACCCGTTTCGCCCCGATCGCCGTGCCAGGACGGGCCGACCCGGAACGCTATTCCGGCGGCGAACACGATGCCTGCGGCGGCGCCCAGCGCCGGCAACCAGCGCCCCCTGCGGCGGTGCGGAGAACTGGCCTGCGGTGTCGCGACCAGTTGCGGATTCAGCGCGCGATGCGCCATCGCGCGCACCGCGCCATCGAGTCGCGGATCCGGTTCGGCCTGAGGCAATTTGCGGTAAAGCGCAGCGAGGCGCGAGTCGTCCTCGGCGAGAAAAGCCGCGAATTCGCGTTCGAGTTTTTCGTTGCTGCTCATTCGGCCAACTTCTCGCGCAGCTTCGCGAATGCGTAACGCAACCGCGACTTCACAGTCTCGTGTCCCGCGCCGGTCACGGCGGCGATCTCCTCGAGTCCGAGTCCGCTTTCGACGCGCAGCAGGAACGCTTCGCGCTGCTCTGAAGGTAATGCCTCGAGCGCCAGTTGCAAGCGCCGCCGTTGTTCGAAGTCGCTCAGCGTGGGTTCGGGACGGTCCGATTCGGGCGCATCGAGCTCACGCATCACGGTCTCGGTTTCCTCGGATCCGGCCTGCGGCCGCGCACGCCGAAAACTGTCGACGATCAGATTGTGCGCGATCTGGAGCAACCAGGTGCTGAATTTCGACTCGACCCGGTAGCGCGTGCGGGAAGCGATCAGGCGGCTCCAGGTCTCCTGGAACAGCTCGTCGGCGCTGGCCCGGTCGTTGATGCTGCGCAGGATGAACCGGTACAGCATGCCGCGCTGGCGCTGATAAAGCGCGTCGAATGCGCGCACGTCGCCTTGCGCGTAGGCGAGCATCAGTTCTTCGTCCGTCTTGTCGGCCCCCATGTGCGCCAAGAGTACGATAATTCGCGCACCGGAATCACGCTTCCCGGCCTGCCACGAATGCGGAGCAAATGTAAACGTCGTGTCGATCGCGAGCGCTGTCATGACCGATCTAACGGCAAATACCGGCTCGCGGGGTTAACATGATGATCGGCTTGGGTTTTGAATTCCGATAATGCCTGGATCGAAACGATGATTCGAGAAATCCTGAAGATGGGTGATGCGCGGCTGTTGCGCGTCGCCAGACCGGTGGAGACATTCGACACCCCGGAACTGCACGCGTTGATTGCGGACATGTTCGAGACGATGCATGCCGCCGGTGGTGTCGGGCTGGCGGCGCCGCAGATTGGCATCGATCTGCAGCTCGTGATCTTCGGCTTCGAACACAGCGAGCGCTACCCCGATGCGCCGCCGGTGCCGCGCACGATCCTGTTGAATCCGACGATCACACCGCTGTCGGAGGATATGGAAGAAGGTTGGGAAGGTTGCCTTTCCGTACCGGGAATGCGTGGCGCCGTCGATCGTTACACGCGAATACGCTACGCTGGCTTCGATCCGGCAGGCGCGAAGATCGAGCGCGACGCCGAGGGATTTCACGCCCGTGTCGTGCAGCACGAATACGATCACCTGATCGGCCGCTTGTATCCGTCCCGCATCAAGGATTTTTCGAAGTTCGGATTTACCGACGTGCTGTTTCCGGGCCTCGACCCGGCGGTGGACGAATGAATGTTGCCCCTAGGACGCTCTGATCCTTCAACTCCGTTCGGGCTGAGCGTAGCACCGAAGGTGCGAAGTCGAAGCCTCACATGCCCTTCGACTTCGCCGCTGCGCGGCTACGCTCAGGGCGAACGGAAGAATGCTTCCGCAGTTGTGTCGAGTCTATCGACGCTTCATGTGCGCACGGACAGACGTGAAATGGTCAGCGCTTCGGCTCTGATTCGTTCAGCAACTTCATGAGTTCGTCCTTCCACAACGCCGCCCACGTGTGCGTGCCGTGGCCGCGCGTCGCCTCGCTGATCGGAATCACGATGGCGCGTCCATGTGGAACGTTCTTGATCTCGCGCTCGAGAATGCCGAGTTCGGGCGGGTTGATCTGGTCGTCGGCCGAATTCACCGCAAGCAGCGCCGCCTTGATCGTTCCGAGCTTCGGCTGCGGGTTGTAGTCGCGCGATGAATCGATCTGGTACAGGCAATCGTTTGCGTCGTCCTCCTTCATCAACCGTTCGACGCGGTCTTCCAGATACTTGTCGGCGCTGTCGCGGTCCGGAGCGTCTTTCTGCATTTGCAGCGGGCTCGAACCCATGATCATCAGGATGTGGATCGCGTCGGCGAGACCACGCGGCTGCTTCGTGTAGTCGCCGTTGTTCCATTCCGGATCGTTTCGGATCGAGTCCATGTACATGCGCCGCATCATGCGGTTGCGTCCAGCAATCTGAACCGGCAGCGAAGCCAGCGGCATCAGGGCATCCATGAAGCCTGGATAAGCCTCGCCCCACAGCCACGTGTGCATGCCGCCCATCGACGTGCCCATGACCAGGCGCAGGTGGTCGACCTTCAGCTTTTCGGTCAGCACGCGGTATTCCGCAACGATCATGTCGTCGTAGGTGTAGTGCGGAAACTTCATGCGCAAACCGTCGCTCGGCTTGCTCGACTTGCCGTGGCCGATGTCGTCGATCAGCACGATGAAATACTTCGTCGCATCGAGCGGCTGGCCGGCGCCGAACAGTTCGCCGCCGAAGCGATCCTGAAGGAACTGCGTGCCAGCGCCGCCGGTGCCGTGCATGATGAGCACGGCATTGTCGGCGTGCCCCTTTTTATCCTTGTGCACTGTGCCGAGCGTACGGTAGTGGATATTGAGCATCGGCAGTGTTTCGCCGCTGACGAAATGAAAGCCCTTGATCGTGTAGTCGCCTTCGACCGGAATCGGATACGTGGCAGCGTTTGCCGCCGGCGCGGCAAGGAGCATCACGAAGGCGAGGGCGATCAGCAGACGTTCCAACATCAAGGCATACCTCGGACAAAAGCCCTCCCCTTCAAGGGGAGGGTTGGGTGGGGATGGTGTCGGTTTGGGCGCTCGCCCGACTCAAGGATCGCGCATCACCATCAAGCGCAGTTCAGTCATGTCCTCGATCGCGTAACGGATGCCTTCGCGGCCGAGACCCGAATCCTTGACGCCGCCGTAGGGCATGTTGTCGACGCGGAAGCTCGGCACGTCGCCGACGACGACGCCGCCCACTTCCAGTTCGTCCCACGCTTTCATCGCCTTGCGCACATCGTAGGTGAACAGGCCGGCCTGCAGGCCGAACACGCTGTCGTTGACGTACGCGACTGCCTCGTCGAACGTCTTGTACTTCTGCAACAGTGCGACCGGGCCGAATGCCTCCATGCAACTGACCTTCTGCCGCGGGTCGACGTTCTCGAGCACGGTTGCCTCGAGCATGGCCTTGTCGCGCTTGCCGCCGCACAGCAGCCTGGCACCGGACTTCACGGCTTCCTGAATCCAGTCGTCGAGACGCTTGGCTTCCTTCTCGTCGATCATCGGCCCGACGAACGTCTTCTCGTCCTTCGGATCGCCGGCGATCAGTTTCTTCGTCGCGGCGATGAACGCGTCGCGGAAACGATCGTAGAAATCCTCCTGGACGAGAATGCGTTGCACGCCGATGCAGCTCTGGCCGGATTGGTAAAACGCGCCGAAGATCATGCGCTCGACGACGAAGTCGAGGCGGTCGCCCTGATCCGAGTCGACGATGCAGGCGGCGTTGCCGCCGAGTTCGAGCACGACTTTCTTGCGGCCCGCGCGCGCCTTGAGATCCCAACCGACCGATGGCGAGCCGGTGAACGACAGCAGCTTGAAACGATCGTCGGTCGTGAACAGGTCCGCGCCGTCGCGGTGCGCCGGCAGGATCGAGAACGCGCCTTTCGGAAGATCGGTCTCGGCCATCACCTCGCCCATGATCAGTGCGCCGATCGGCGTGCGACTGGCGGGCTTCAAGACGAACGGACAGCCGACCGCGAGTGCCGGCGCCACTTTGTGCGCGGCCAGGTTCAACGGAAAATTGAACGGCGAGATGAACGAGCACGGCCCGATCGGCACGCGCTTGGAAAATCCGCGATAACCCTTCGCCCGCGCCGAGATTTCCAGATTCAGCACTTCGCCGTCGATGCGCACCGATTCCTCGGCCGCGACCTTGAACGTGTCGATCAGCCGCGTCACTTCGCCGCGTGAATCCTTGATCGGCTTGCCGGCTTCGATGCACAGCGCCATCGCGAGCTCGTCGAAGCGCTCGCGGAAGCGCTTGACGCAGTGCTCGAGGATCGCCTGGCGCTGATAGGGCGGTATCTTGCGGCACGCTTCCTGCGCCTCGACTGCAGCCGCAATACCGGCGTCGATCGTCCGGGCATCGGCCATCGCAACGCGCGTCGCGACGGCCCCGGTGTATTTGTCCGTGACTTCGAGATCGGTGTTCGGCGTCAGCGCCTGATTGGCGAGGTAGTACGGATACGTCGGTTTGAGCATGGCGGGGTCTCATCCTGGCGGATTGAAGGATTCTACTCGCATCCGCGCTTTGGCCGTTCCCAGCAACGGGACAAGGGCGGTAGCGGCGGCGTGTGTAGCCTTGAGCGGCAACTCAAACGGCGACTTCACTCGGCAGGATCGAAGATGAGTTCTGCGTGGAGCGATGCGGCAACCAGCTCAGAGCTGCCTGCTCTTTCTCCCGTCCTGGCGATTTTCCAGCCGACATGGCGCAATCACCAGCAGGAACTCGTTTTTATCCCATGTACATAAGGGAAAAGTGGCCAGGCCTCGGCTACAAAGCTCGATCGAGGAAATAGTTGATGAGGTTTCGTGTTGCGATTCCGCTGTTGTTTGCGCTGTCGAATGCCGGCCAGGCGTTCGCGTCCACGATCTGTGCCGCCACCGCCGACGAGCTGACGGCTGCGCTGGCCACGGTGCAGGCAGAGAAGACTTCGAGCCACGAAATCCGCATTCAGCCCGGCCACTACATTGCTCCTCCCGGCGGCTGGCACGTGGACGTCCATCAATCGGGGACTCTCGTCATCGCGGGCGGCTACCAGGACTGCCAGACCCAGTTGCCGGACGCCTCGCTGACCAGTCTCGATGGAAATCAGATCGTACGGCCGCTGACGATCGATACGTCGTTCGACCAGGGCGTGCCGTTTACTGGCGGCAAGGTCGCGATTTCAGGACTGACCTTCGAGAACGGATCGGGCGACCGCGCCGGCGGCCTGAAGATCAGCGACGCCGGCCCCATCTACAACGGCAGCATCCTGGTCGAGCGCAACATCTTTCGCAACAACGTCGGCACTGCCTATTCGCAGGACAACAGCGGCGGCGCGTTGCTCGCGGCCACCGATGGGGATTTCACCGGCAACGTCTTCCTGATCGTTCGCGACAACTTGTTCGCCGGCAACCGCGCGCCGGATGGCGCCGCGGCACTGTTGTTCTCGAACAACTCGATCGACGTGAACGACAACACGTTCACCGGAAACCAGACGACCGGGATCCGGACAAACGAACCGCCACTGGCCGTGCACACACCGGTCGCGATCTTCACGCTGGCACAGATTACTTACAGCAACAACATCTTCTGGGCGAACAATCCCGAGAACGTCGATGGTACCTTCGACCTCAGGGCCGATAGCACCGTCAGGGCGGAGCTAGCCGCCGATCTGTTCAACAACGACATCCAGACTCTGCACGGAACGCCGCGGAATCAGGACGGCAACAAGGCGGTCGATCCGGGGTTTGTCGACGCCGCGCAAGGCGATTTCCGCCTGATCCCCAACTCGCCGCTGGTCGATGCAGGCAAGGACGATCCCGAAGGCGGTTTCGCGATCGTCGGACTGAATGGCGTCGCGACGGCCGTCGATCTGCAGGGCGAGTACCGGGTCCAGGGCTTGCATCACGACGTCGGCGCCTATGAGAGCGGCACGATCTTTCGGAACGGATTCGACTGAGCCGCGAGCGCGAATGCTGCCCGCAAACCGAACCGTCGGCCGTGGCACGCAGGCTGGTCCGGACGCCGTGAAGCCCAGCAAGGGCGGTTTCAAATCTTCGCCGAGAGTTCCTTGATCTCGCGATTCAGAATACGGTCGTTGTCCGAATAGTCGATCGGCACATCGACGAGGTGAACTCCGGGTGTGTCGAGACATTTCTGCAGCGTCGGCGCGAACTCGGCGGCGGATCCGGGCCGGTGTCCATGAGCGCCGTAACTCTGCGCGTAGGCGACAAAGTCGGGATTGCCCATGTCCATGCCGAAGTTGGCGAAGTGCATGTGCGCCTGTTTCCATTTGATCAT
>DASSGP010000186.1:0-2333 GCA_035693405.1 Rudaea sp.
TGCTCATCGGCGACGAAATCATCGAGCGCAGCGAGATCGCGCCGCGCCGTCATGCCGAAATGATCCTGCCGATGATCGAGTCGCTGCTTGGCGAGGCGGGAATCTCGCGACGCCAGATCGATGCGATTGCCGTCGGCCGTGGTCCTGGCGCATTCACCGGTGTGCGCCTGGCAATTTCCGTGGCGCAGGGTCTGGCACTGGGACTCGATGTCCCGGTCGTGCCGGTGTCGTCGCTCGCCGCACTCGCGCAAGACGCGCCGGCCGATATCGTTGCGCCGATCCTTGCCGTGATCGATGCGCGCATGGGCGAAGTCTATGCGGGCACGTTCCGGCGTGACGCCGGTGGCCTGGTTGCGCCGATCGGTTCCGAATCCGTCGGCGCTGCGAGCCGCCTGCTCCTGCCGCAGCTTGCCGCACTGCGCGAGCAGCATTGGAGCATCGTCGGCAGCGGCTGGGACGCCTATCGCGATGCGCTGTCGGCACATTTGCCGGCACCGCCAATATTTGCCGATGGTGCGCGCTTTCCGCAGGCGCGGGCAATCGCTCGCCTCGCCGCGCCACAATTGGCCGCCGGTCGTGGCGTCGCTGCCGAGTTCGCGCTACCGGTATATCTGCGCGACAAGGTGGCGTTGACGCTGGAGGAACAAAGGGCGAGGTGACTTGCGCGCCTCGCCGCTTTCCAGATCATCCACGCGCTGCTAGCGCGAAATGGCGACAGGTACCACGTTCGGCGGCACAGTGAGATCGAGCGAGGTCAGAAAGACGCCGAGTTGCCTGAAATCGTCGCTCGGCCCCAGCTGCTTCGGCGATGCCGGCTTGTCGATGTGCAGGTGGACGATGAGGCTGCCGGATCTTGCCTGCGCGGCGGGGATATGCGCCCGCATCGGCTCTCCGGCGTTGTCTGGACGGCGCTCCCATGAGCCGAGTGACGCATCGTTGACGTCGACGCCGATGCGGATTCGCGAGTGATGCTCGGCGACGAACGCCGTCGCGTTGAGTTGCAGCTCGAGATCAGAATCGCTGGTGGTCAGAGCCAAGTGGATCCAGGCGTCAGCTGATGCGGACCAGGCCCCTCCGGTTTCCGGGTTGTACCAACCGCCGCCGAGCATGCCGGCTCCAGGCTGGCCTTCACCGAAGGTCACATGCGCCGGAACGGCAATCGCATGCGCGTGGGCGAACGTTTCTGCGCGTTCGTTACGTTGCACGTCGATGAAGTTCCTGCTCCTGGCCACGAACAGGGCATACGCCGCGATGTAAGCGGCGCCGAGGACGAACAATGCCGTCAGCAGCAGCCAGCGTCGCCATGCCGGCGCGGTCAGAACGAGATCGGTCGTTGCAGTGCCCATGCGCAGGTTATCAGGCCGTTGATCGAAGCGAGCATCGCGAATGTGATCGCCGAGGCGACCGGTCGCGGCGCCAGTATCCTGGCCACCGCGATCCAGACCGGAAACAGCACGAGCCAGTAGCGAAATTGTGCGGCAGCGCCATGCCCGGACATGATCAGCAGGATCAGCCCCACGCACAACACGAATTCCTCATGCCAACGATGATGGATCAGCAGCAGCGAGCAAAGCAGCACCCCGACCAGATAGAAAGCGGCGAATTTGTGTGCCGCATCGTGGTGCAGCAACATGCCCAGGTTCTCCCAAGGCAGCGCGAAGCGCCAGCCCCAGCCGTAGAATTCTGTCGACGGATGGGCGAATGCGTCGCCCGTCGAGATCAGGCAGAAAGTCATGAACGCGAACAGGCCCAGTGGTGCCAGCACGATCGCAACGTAGCGCTGCGGCGCCTGCCACGGAGCGAAGAATGCCCTGATCCCGAATTCACGAATGACGCAGGCTACGGCAAAGAACAGATAGAACACGCCATTGGGTCGCGTCGCCGAGAGCGCCGCAGCAGCGATGCCTGCCGCGAAGTAGTGGCCGGTGCGCAGCCAGTACATCGCGACGACGAGCAGGAGCAGGAACGGGCTCTCGGAGTATGGCGCGGAAAACGCAAGGCTCTGCGGCATGACGCAGAGCAGGCCAACGGTCAACAGCGCCGGTACATGGTCCACGCTCAACAGTCGCGCATAACGATAGATGCAAATCAACGCGGCGAGGAAGCATGTATTGGTCAGCACAACTGCGGCGAGCAAATGGTTGCCGTTGAACGCCGGTGAGACCGCCGCGACGAGCAGCGGAAACAGCGGCAAGAACCCGTAGTTCGTGGCCCCCGGTTTGCCGCCGACTTCGACGGCGGAATAGCCGTTGGCCGAAATGTCGAGATACCAGTGGCAATCCCAGCGGCACAGGTTCGACAGCACACCGGTGTCGGCCAGGCCGGGAACGGGG
>DASSGP010000187.1:0-2235 GCA_035693405.1 Rudaea sp.
ACCCTGACGCAACTCCTTGGCCTGCTCGCCGTGGGCGATACGGTCGTCGACGGCGGCAACTCCAACTACAAGGACACGCTGCGCCGCGCGGCCATGTTTGCGGAAAAGAAAATCGACTATGTCGACTGCGGTACCAGCGGCGGCGTGTGGGGTCTGTCGGAAGGCTACAGCTTGATGATTGGCGGCAATCCGGCGGCCGTCGAACGGCTGCGGCCGATTTTCGAAACGCTCGCGCCGGCAAAAGATCGAGGGTGGGGCCACGTCGGTCCGGCCGGTTCCGGCCACTTCACCAAGATGGTCCACAACGGCATCGAATACGGGCTGATGCAGTCCTACGCAGAGGGTTTTTCGATATTGCAGCATAAGCGCGAGTTCGGCCTCGATCTGCATCAGGTCGCCGAGATCTGGCGCTGCGGCAGCGTCGTGCGTTCGTGGCTGCTGGACCTGACCGCCGATGCGCTCGGAAAAAATCCGACCATGGCCGGCATCGCCCCTTACGTCGCGGACTCCGGCGAGGGCCGCTGGACCGTGGACGCCGCGATCGAGTTGAACGTGCCGGCGCCGGTGATCACCCAATCGCTGATCGAACGGCTGCGTTCGCGCGATACAGAGTCATTCGCCGACAAACTGCTCTCGGCGATGCGCAACGAGTTCGGCGGGCATGAGATCAAGAAGGAATGAGTCGACTGCATCGATGCGAGCGCCGCCCATGAGCGAACTCGCGCATCCGAGTGCGGGCGCGACGTCGGCTGCAACGACTGAAGGAACGCAAAGCGCTCAACTCGCCGGCCTCGTCTATGTCAGTGACGTTGAACCAGGCATCCGGCGTCGGCGTGCCGGCAAGGGGTTCTACTATATCGCGCCCGACGGCAATCGCATCGCCGACGCCGCAACGCTGACACGTATACGCAGTCTGGCGATTCCGCCGGCGTACAAGGATGTATGGATCTGCGTGAACGCGCGCGGTCATCTTCAGGCGACCGGTCGCGACGCGCGTGGGCGCAAACAGTACCGTTATCATCCGCGCTGGCGCGCGACGCGCGACGACGGCAAGTTCGGCAAATTGCTCCAATTCGGCGAGCGCCTGCCGCGATTGCGCGGCCGCTTGCGCCGCCATCTGGTGCTTGAAGGATTTGTGCGAGAAAAGGTCCTGGCGGTCGTCGTCAGCCTGCTCGCCGAAACGATGATCCGCGTCGGCAACGAGGAATACGCCATCAGCAACCGCTCGTACGGGTTGACCACGTTGCGCGCACGCCATGTTGCCTTCCTGCAGGGCCACGCCGTATTTCGTTTTCGCGGCAAGAGCGGGCAGCAACAGGAAGTAGCCGTGAGCAATACTCGCCTGGTGCGTCTGTTGCGCCGTTGCCAGCAACTTCCGGGGCAGGCGCTTTTCCAATACATCGACGAAAGCGGTGCGCGCCAACCGATCGATTCCGGCATGGTCAACGCCTATCTCCAGGAGGCGATGGGCGAAAATTTCACGGCCAAGGATTTTCGCACCTGGGGTGGAAGTGTCCGCGCAATCGCCGCACTCGCGCTCACGCCGATGCCGGAAGGCGCGCGGGAACATGCGCTTGCGTCCGCGATTGCCGCAGCGGTCAAGGTCGTCGCCGCCGATCTGCACAACACGCCGGCCGTGTGCCGCAACTCCTACATCCATCCGGAAGTGTTCGCCGGGTGGCGTGATGGAACGTTGCATCGCCTCGTTCCGCCAGAGGCCGCTACGCAAGCCCACGTTCTGGAAACCCTGTCCTTGCGGTTCCTGCGCGAGCGTCTGAGGCACGCGAAGCCGAAGGCGGCAAGACGGCCGAAGCAGTAGTGCCGATTGCTGCGGAGCGCACGAAACACCGCCCTTGCCGTTCCCCTTTTTGGCGAGAAGCCACGAATCGGACGTGCTGCGAAGGAAGGACTTGAGCTATGTCCCAATTCAGCAGGCGCACCCAGGCCGGGCATGCACGGCTATGTTCGCTGTCATACAGACGGCGCACGCATATTGGCGCATGCTGGCCGTGGTGGGCCCACATGCGGCAGCTTTCACGTCGTCGGGATTCGACAGCGAGCAAGCTTGGCACTTCTTCCTGTACCGCCCGCGGGCCCCGCCCCAGCAGGTCAGGAGAATTTCATGTCAGCCAAGCCGCGCGCTACCTCCCCCAATCAATTGCTTGCCGCGTTGCCGCGCAAGGAGCGTGACGCCTTCCTGGCCGACTGCACCCTGGAGAAATTGGTTTTCGGCAC
>DASSGP010000188.1:0-16926 GCA_035693405.1 Rudaea sp.
TCCTTCATCTTCGCTTCGTCGCCGCCCTTGGCGACTTCACTCATCGTCTTGGACTGCTCGATGAGATCGTTGAGCTTGGATTTGAAATCGTCGAAGTTCGTCCAGATCTCGGGCTTGGCGTCGGTTTCGGCGCCCTTGTCGGAACCCTTGGCGAAGCCTTCCAGGGCCTGTGGCGCGAGGAACTCTATGCGCTCGGCGTGCTTGGCGAATTCCTTGGCATCGAACGGGATCTTGCCCTTTACCATCGCGCCCATCGGACCGAAGTTCCAGCCGACGATGGTCATGACGCTGCGCCGGTATTCGATGACGACATCGGGCTTCATCTGGGCGACGGCGGTGGCGGCAAAGCCAATGGTCAGGGGGATCAGCATTGCGATCCGAAGGCTCATGCAGCGCTCCGTTGGTTCGGTTCAGGAAAGGGCCGCTAGTCTATCAAACACGGCCTGCGGTGAACCAAGGCCCTTGTCGGGTGACAAAGTATCATTGGTTTTTCCCCGCACGGAGTCGTCTCATGAGAACAGCAATGATTGCCCTGGGTTTTTCCTTCTGCTTCGGCATCGGCGCCGCGCACGCCGCGATGGTTGCACGCAACGTGGACTACGATGTCGATGGTAAAAAGATGCAAAGTGTCCTGGTGTACGACGACGCGGTGAAGACTGCGCGGCCCGGCTTGGTCATGACGCCGGACTGGCTCGGCATGAACAAGGACCAGGTCGCGCTGGCGCAACAAGTTGCCGGCAAGGACTATGTGATTCTCGTCGCCGATGTCTATGGCGTCGACGTGCGACCGAAGAATGCCGACGAAGCCGGCGCCGCGGCGAAGAACATGTACGCGCACCGCAGCGACTTGCGCGCGCGCATCAATGCGGCATTGACCCAGCTCAAGGGCCAGATCGGCAAGGCGCCGCTCGACGGCAAGCACTGGGGCGCGTTCGGCTACTGCTTCGGCGGTGCGACGACGCTCGATCTGGCGCGATCCGGAGCCGACGTGCAGGGCGTCGTATCGTTCCACGGCAATCTGTCGACCGACGACCCGGCGCTGGCCAAGAACATCAAGGCAAAGGTACTGGTGCTGCATGGCGCCGACGACAAGTTCGAGTCGCCGGAGCAGATAGCCGGGTTCCAGACGGAGATGCGCGACGCGAACGTCGATTGGCAGTTCGTGAGCTTCGGCGGCGCAGTGCATTGCTTCGCGATTCCGACAGCGGACAACAGCGTGCCAGGCTGCCTGTACAACGCCCGCGCCGCGAAGCGCGGTAACGCGCTGATGCACAGCTTCCTCGACGAGGTGTTTGCAACGAAATAGCACCAGGTGCACTCGCCGGCAACAACGATGAAGAACGTGGGCGCATTCACTCGATTCGCCAATTGGGCGGCGCATGCCAGCGGCCGTTCGATCACGTTCCTGCTTGCGGTCATGGTCGTCCTGGCGTGGGTCGTCACGGGGCCGCTGTTCCACTTCAGCGACACCTGGCAGCTGGTGATCAACACCGGCACCACGATCATCACGTTTCTGATGGTGTTCCTGATTCAGAACACGCAGAACCGCGATTCCGAAGCGGTGCAGATCAAACTCGATGAGTTGATTCGAGCCGTCGAGGGTGCGCACAATGCATTGCTGGATCTGGAGGAGCTCGACGAGGCCACCCTTGACAAGATCCGCAAGCGATACCGTGGCTTGGCCGACAAAGCGCGCAGCGATCTGGCGTCCGGGCAGCGCGATACGGCCTGCGACGATGTGGCGGACGACTAGGGCCGGGGGAGCTCTGACGTGTTCGGAGCTTCCCGATTTTCAATGCGTGCGGTCGACCGCGTAATCAGCCAGCACCAGTAGCGCGTCGCGTGCCGGTGAATGCGGCAAAGTGGATAACGCCGCCTTTGCCGCATCGCCGTACTCCTGGGCGCGCTGGCGCGCGCGTTGGATCGCGCCAGTGTCGCGGATCGCGGCAACGATGTTGTCGAGCGAATCCAGGCCACCGCTCTCGATCGCCCGGCGCAGGCTCGCCGCCTGGTCGGGCGGCGCCCGCTCGATCGCATAGATCAACGGCAGCGTGGCCTTGCCTTCGGCGAGGTCGTCGCCGATGTTCTTGCCGAGCGTGCCGGCGTCGGACACGTAGTCGAGCACGTCGTCGGCGATCTGGAATGCAAAACCCAGGTTGAGTCCGAACCGCGCCAGCGCTTCTTCGTGCGCGGCCGGTACGCCGGCGAGCAGGGCGCCGAGTCGCGTCGCCGCGGCGAACAGCACGGCCGTCTTGCGCTCGATGACGCGCAGGTAGGCGGCCTCGTCGGTATCCGGATTATGGACATTGAGCAACTGCAGCACTTCGCCTTCGGCGATCTGGTTGGTGGTGTCGGCAAGCAGGCGCATGACGCGCATGTCGTCGGCCTCGACCATCATCTGGAACGAACGCGAATAGAGGAAATCGCCGACCAGCACGCTCGCGGCGTTGCCCCAGAGCGCATTCGCGGTCTGGCGTCCGCGCCGCAGGTCGGATTCGTCGACCACGTCGTCGTGCAGCAGCGTCGCCGTGTGGATGAATTCCACGACCGCGGCGAGCAGCACGTGATCGTGGCCGCGATAGCCGCTCGCCTGCGCCGCCAGCAGCACGAGCATCGGCCGCAGGCGCTTGCCGCCGCCGCCAATGATGTGCTCGGCAACCTGGTTGATCAGCACGACGTCGGAGGCCAGCCGCGCGCGGATCAGGGCGTCCACGCGGGCCATATCGGCCGACGCCAGCGCCTGCACCTCGGCGAAGTGCTTGATGGAACGGGAAAGATCGGGTGAAACAGTCGACATCGCAGCGGTCTTGAGGGAACCCGGAATGATTATAACGGGCAATTCTGCGCGGCCGCTGTGCCGCCGCCTTCGTAGCGGAAATTTCCTACAGGTTCGGGCGGCATTCGCCGACAGGGCGCGGACGGCGCCATGGTATTCTGTGTTCACCTTCATCGTCGATTCAACGCAGAGGAAACCTCATGGCACGCGGCATCAATAAAGTCATCCTCGTAGGCAACCTCGGCGCCGATCCGGAAACGCGCTACACGCCGAGCGGCACGGCAATCACGTCGATCCGCATCGCGACCTCGGAGTCGTGGAAGGACAAGCAGACCGGCGAGCAGCAGGAGCGCACCGAGTGGCATCGCGTCGAATTCTTCGCGCGCCTGGCCGAGATCGCCGGCGAGTACCTGAAGAAGGGCAGCCAGGTCTATATCGAGGGCAAGCTGCGCACCGATGAATACGAGAAGGAAGGCGTCAAGCGCTGGTCGACCAAGATCATTGCCGACGAGATGCAGATGCTCGGCAGCCGCGGTGGCGGCGGCGAAGGCGGAGGTGGTGGCGGTGGTGGCGGCTATGAGCGCCGCGAACGCGGGCCAGCACGCGGTCCGCAAACCGCCCCGCAGCGCAGCGGCGCGCCAGCGCCGTCAGCGCCTGCGGGAGACAGTTTCGAGGATGACGAGATTCCGTTCTGATCTCTGCGCCCGAACCAGTCACACTGGAACGACTCTAGGCCGTAAGCCAATTGTCCGCCGGTGTCGCGTCGAGACAGCTCGACGCCGACGCGATGTCAGAGTGTCAACGTCACCACGCTCGTCATTGCTGCTGACGTGGCGGTGGAAGCGAATCGTCATCGTCGTAATAGACGACTTCGTCGTCCACGTATTCGTCATCGTCCCACGCGCGCTGTCCATTGAGGATTTCGGCGTCCGGATCGTCGGTGCGGATCACTGCGGCTTGACCCGAGGGGACGCCGTAGGTGACGGTGCGGGTCTCTTCGTAAACCGCAGGTGTCTGCGTGGCGACGACGACGGGGACCGGTTCGTCGACCGTGGCGACGGCCGGCAGGCCGTGATCCTCGACGTAGCGCAGTAACGACTCGTAGCGTTCGCGGACCGAGTTGTAGCTCGTGCGATATTCCGGATAGGCAGTTGCGGCGCCAAACAGCATGCCGATTTCGCGCTCGGTAAAACTCTGGCGGATCAGCTCGTGAAAGCTGGCGCATTCGGGCGCGGCCTGCGGCGGCGTGCAATTCTGCACGAGTCGGTTGATATCCACATGCTCGACGATGACTGGCGCGAGTACCTGGTCGTGTTCGACGTATACCTCCGCGCAGGCGTAGCCCATCGTGGCGGCCGAAATGGCGATGGCGAATAAGGTGCGCTTCATGATGTTCTCCTTGTTCAGCTGGCGCGTTGGCGTCGATTCGTTTGCGCGATTCGATGGTGCGCCTTGCATGCCGAACGGTTTATGAAAGGCGAGGGCGCCTCGGCGATTATTCAGGCTGGGTTCCGTTGCCACGCTGCCGAACCGTAAAATTGCGTGAAACAACGCGCACTATTCCACCAACACACAAAAACTGTCGTCATTCCCGCGGCTCTCAACAGCGGAGCTGGTCAAGCGGGAATCCATCTTGATCTTTGGTTCCGCTGATAAAGGGCAAAAAATGGATTCCCGCTTCCGCGGGCATGACGACTTGTGAAGCTAAAATTTCTAGACGCGAGCCCCAACACTTTCGACTTGAGACTGTCGAAATGCGCCGCCATTTTCGCGCGCATCGCCGCATCCTAGAGCGCAGCGGACGCCGCGCCGATGTTGTCGAGCAGATGCGTTGGGGCGACGCGATCGATCAACGCGCCTTGTGCGCGCGCGGTTCGGCGTCGATGGCCGCATCGAGCAGCGTGCGCGCGGCTTTGGTGATTGCGGCGATCGGCCCGGAGTTGTGCGGAAATGTCAGGCGCGTGTAATAGCCGCCTTCCATTAGCAGCATCAGCGCGTCGCCGAGAGTGTCGGGTTCGCGCGCGCCCGCCTCGCGCGCCAGCTTGCGCAAGCGGCGGCGGATCTCGGTCTTGTACTCGTGGACGATGCCGCCGAGCAATTCGTTGCCCTCGGTGATCTCGACTGCGGCATTGCCCAGCGCACAACCGCGGCTGGTCTTGCAGGCCCCACAGTCCCCTTTGGGTTTGGGTCGCGCCAGGTCGAGGTAGGAGTCGAAAAGCAGTTCGATCTGCCGGCGCGGATTGCCGGCGTGCGCCGCGATGGCCTGGTCCCACCAGTGGAAATATTCGCGCTCCTGGTCGTGCAGGTATTCGGCGACGAGGTCGTCCTTGGACGGAAAGGCGCGATAAAAGCTCATCTTGTTCGTGCCGGCCTCGTTCGCGATCGCGTCGACGCCGACGGCGCGGATGCCGTGCCGGTAGAACAGGTCGCTGGCCGTTTCGAAGATGCGATCGCGCACGCGCGGCTTGGCGGCCTCGACCGTGTCGCCCTCGACCCTTGTTTTGACGTTCATTGCCTCCGCCCTCTTGACATGTGAGTTACCAGTCACTAACATAGTTGCTGTTACTTACCGGTAACGTACATTACATAGCTTCAGGCAAGAGAAGTTTCAAGTCAAGTCGCCGCGCAGCAAGGGCGAATGGAGGAAGTCCCGATGGAGGAAGTCATGGATAAGTGGAGATTCCCGATGTCATTTACCAGATTCGCAACTACCAGCCTTCTCATCAGCGCACTCGCCACGAGCCTGCTCGCCGGCTGTGCCCGCAGCCAGGCCGGCGCAGCGCCGGCGGCAGCGCCGCCGCCCGCGGTCAGCGTCGCCGAAGTCGTGGCGCGTCCGCTGCGCGACTTCGAAGAATTCACCGGCCGGCTCGAGCCGGTCACGACGGTCTCGATTCAGCCGCGCGTTGCCGGCTTCATCGAGTCTGCGCAGTTCACCGAGGGCGCGCGCGTCAAGAAGGGCCAGTTGCTGTTCCGCATTGATCCGCGGCCGTTCCAGGCCGAAGTCAACCGTCTTGCCGCGCAGCTGAAGCGCACCCGCTCTCAGGCTGACCTCGCCACGATCAATCACGAACGCGGCAAGCAGTTGATCGACAAGCACGTCATCGCGCAGCAGGACTACGACCAACTCGAAACGACTGCGTCGAGCAGCAAGGACGATATCGGCGCAGCCGAAGCCTCGCTCGAGGCGGCGCGCCTGAATCTCGAGTTCACCCAGGTCCGTTCGCCGATCGACGGGCGCGTGTCGCGCATGCTGATCACGCCGGGCAACCTCGTGGCGACGACAAGCGTGCTGACGACGGTCGTCTCCGACGATCCGGTCTACGCCTACTTCGACGCCGACGAGCAGACCTACCTGCGCTTCGCGCATCGCGCCGCCGGCACGCCAAGTCCGGTCTACATGGGTCTGGCCGACGAGCAGGACTACCCGCACGAAGGCACGCTCGACTTCGTCGACAACCAGGTCGATCCGAACAGCGGCACGATCCACGCGCGGGCGGTGTTCGTGAACAAGGACGGTCGCTTCACGCCCGGACTGTTCGCGCGCATCAAGCTCGTCAGCGGCGACTCACGCGATACCGTGCTGATCGACGAACGCGCCGTCGGCACCGACCTCGGCAAGAAGTTCGTGCTGGCGCTGAAGAAGGACAACACGCTCGAATATCGTCCGGTCACGCTCGGCGCGAACATCGATGGCTTGCGTGTCGTGAACCAGGGACTGGCCGCAGGCGACGTGATCGTGGTCAATGGATTGCAGCATGTGCGTCCCGGTGTGGCAGTGACGCCGACGCGCGTGACGATGGAAGCGAACACGGCCGGCGTTGCGCAGTTGGCGCCGGCGAAGATGACGGTGTCGACCGCACACGCTGCAGGTGAGCGCGCGACGCTGAACTAAACCTCGGCAGGAATCTCGTCTTTCCCTTCTCCCGCCGGGAGAAGGTGCCCCGAAGGGGCGGATGAGGGTCCGGGATTTCTCGACGCACAACGTCGCCCGACCCTCACCCCCACCCCTCTCCCGGAGGGAGAGGGGCTTAAGAGCTGGAGTGACCATGAACCTTTCCCAATTCTTTATCTCGCGTCCGGTATTCGCCGGCGTGTTGTCGGCCCTGATCCTGATTGGCGGCCTGATCTCGCTGCCGGGTCTGCCGATTTCGGAGTATCCGGAAGTCGTGCCGCCGACCGTCGTCGTGCGCGCGACGTATCCCGGCGCGAATCCGAAGGTCATCGCCGACACGGTCGCCGGTCCGCTCGAGCAGGCGATCACCGGCGTCGAGGACATGCTCTACCAGTTCTCGCAGGCGACCAGCGACGGCGTCATGACGCTGACCGTGACGTTCAAGCTCGGCACTGACGTCGACAAGGCGCAGGTGCTCGTGCAGAACCGCGTGGCGCAGGCCACGCCGAAGCTGCCGCAGGACGTGCAGCGCCTCGGTGTCACGACGGCGAAGGCGTCGCCCGACATCACGATGGCCGTGTTCATCACCTCGCCGGACGGCCGCTACGACCAGACCTATCTGTCCAACTACGCCACGCTGCACATCAAGGACGAACTCGCCAAAGTCGACGGTGTCGGCGACGTGCAGCAGTTCGGTGGCGGCAACTATTCGATGCGCGTGTGGCTCGATCCGGAGAAGGTCGCCGCGCGCGGCCTGACCGCCGGCGACGTCGCCAATGCGATCCGCGAGCAGAACGTACAAGTTGCCGCCGGCCAGCTCGGTTCACCGGCGGTGCCGAACGACAATTCGGCGCGGCCGAATTTCCAGATTGCCGTGAACACGAAGGGCCGTCTCGTCGACGAAGAGGACTTCGCCAACATCATCATCCGCACCGGCGCAGCGGGCCAGATCACGCGCCTGCGCGATGTCGCGCGCGTCGAACTCGGCTCGGACAATTACGCGCTGCGCGCGATGCTCGACAACGTCACCGCCGTGGCGATACCGATCTTCCAGCGCCCCGGCAGCAACGCGATTGCCATCTCGGACGCAGTGCGCGCACGAATGGTCGAGCTGAAGAAGAGTTTCCCCGAAGGTATCGATTACAACGTCGCCTACGACCCGACTGTGTTCGTGCGCGGCTCGATCGAGGCCGTGCTGCACACGCTGCTCGAAGCCATCGCGCTGGTCGTCATCGTCGTCATCGTGTTCCTGCAGACCTGGCGCGCGTCGATCATCCCGTTGCTTGCGGTACCGGTATCGCTGATCGGTACGCTCGGCGTCATGCATCTGTTCGGCTTCGGCCTGAACACGTTGTCGCTGTTCGGCCTGGTGCTCGCGATCGGCATTGTCGTCGACGATGCAATCGTCGTCGTCGAGAATGTCGAGCGCAACATCACCGACGGCCTGTCGCCGTTCGAGGCAACCAAACAGGCGATGCGCGAAGTCACCGGTCCGATCGTTGCAACTGCGCTGGTGCTGTGCGCGGTGTTCCTGCCGACCGCGTTCATCAGCGGCCTGTCTGGCCAGTTCTTCAAGCAGTTCGCATTGACGATCGCGATTTCGACCGTGATCTCGGCGTTCAACTCGCTGACGCTGTCGCCGGCGTTGTCGGCCGTCCTGCTCAAGGCGCACGATGCGCCGCCGGACCGCTTCACGCGCATCCTCAACGCCGCGCTCGGCTGGTTCTTCCGCCCGTTCAACCGCTTTTTCGCCCGTGCCTCGAACGGCTACGTCGGCACGGTCGGCCGTGTCCTGCGGCGCAGCGGCATCGCGGTGTTCGTCTATGTCGGCCTGATCGCGCTCGCGGCGTTCGGCTTCGCGCACACGCCGACCGGCTTCGTGCCGGCGCAGGACAAGCAGTACCTGGTCGGCTTCGCGCAGTTGCCCGATGCGGCCACGCTCGATCGCACGACCGCGGTCATCAAGCGCATGGGCGATATCGCGCTGAAGACGCCCGGCGTCGAATCGGTTCCGGCGTTCCCAGGCCTGTCGATCAACGGCTTCACGAACGCGCCGAACTCCGGCATCGCGTTCACGCCGTTGAAGCCGTTCGAAGAGCGGCGCGATGCGTCGAAGTCGGCCGGCGCGATCGCCATGGCGATGAACATGCAGTTCGCGTCGATCCAGGACGCGTTCATCGCGATCTTCCCGCCGCCGCCGGTGCAGGGCCTCGGCACGATCGGCGGTTTCAAGCTGCAGATCGAAGACCGCGGCAATTTCGGCGCCGACGAACTCTACAAGCAGTTGCAGAACGTCATCGCCAAGGCGAGCAAGCGGCCGGAACTCGGCGGCGTGTTTTCCGGTTTCCAGGTCAACGTGCCGCAGATCGAAGTCGATGTCGACCGCGAGAAGGCCAAGTCGGCCGGCGTGCCGCTGCAGAACATCTACGACACGATGCAGATGTATCTCGGCGCGCTGTACGTCAACGACTTCAACCGCTTCGGCCGCACCTATCAGGTCAACGCGCAGGCTGAGCCGGGCTTCCGCCTGAACGCTGAGAACATCGGGCGCCTGAAGACGCGCAACGCGCGCGGCGACATGATTCCGCTCGCCAGCTTCGTCAACGTGCGCGAGACTTCCGGTCCCGACCGCGTGCCGCACTACAACGGCTATCTGGCGGCCGAACTCAACGGCGCGGCGGCCCCCGGCTACAGCTCCGGCCAGGCCCAGGCGGCGATCGAGGAAGTCTTGCGCGCCGAACTGCCGAACGGCATGGCGTACGAGTGGACCGATCTGACCTACCAGCAGATCCTCGCCGGCAACACGATGGTATACATTTTCCCGCTGGTCGTGCTGCTCGTGTTCCTGGTACTCGCCGCGCAGTACGAGAGCTTGTCGCTGCCGCTGGTCGTGATCCTGATCGTGCCGATGACGCTGTTGTGCGCGATCCTCGGCGTCCTCGTCTCGGGCGGCGACAACAACATATTCACACAGATCGGCCTGATCGTGCTGATCGGCCTGGCGTGCAAGAACGCGATCCTGATCGTCGAGTTCGCGAAGGACCGCGAAGCGCACGGCGAATCGGTCTGGCAAGCCGTGCTCGATGCGTGCCGCCTGCGCCTGCGCCCCATCCTGATGACCTCGCTCGCGTTCGTCATGGGCGTCGTGCCGCTGGTCACTTCGACCGGCGCCGGCGCCGAGATGCGCCGCGCGATGGGCGTTGCGGTGTTCTCGGGGATGCTCGGCGTGACGTTCTTCGGCTTGTTGCTGACGCCGGTGTTTTATCTGATCGTGCGCAGGCTCAGGCAGCGCAAGCCCGTCCCGACACCAGCAATCGGGACGGCTCAACCGCAGGCGGGCTGATCGCCGGAATGCCGCCACTTCGTGGACTGTAAGGTCTGAATTGGCAGCGAACCGATATGACTCGGCACAGAGCGCCCCCATCCGCCTGCGGCACCTTGCCCCGCTTCGCAGGGGAAGGAAAAGCGCGAGGCATCAGTCTAGAATCCTTCCCCCGCTTGCGGGGAAACATCGGCAGGAATGCCGATGTTTGCAGCGGAGCTGCCCGGAGGGTGAGCCACAAGGATGTGGCGAATACAAGGTGGCGGCAGCCGGAAGGGGGCAAGTCGCCGCGAGAACATGACAAGCTGCTCGCGAATCTATCTTCACAGTCCACTTGCACCTGGTCTCGTTGCTATTCGATTGCGTACAAATTTCCGTCGGTGCTGCCGAAGTAGACTGCGCCACCCGCAACCAGTGGTGACGAGAAAATCGAGCCGACTCGCAACATCCGGTTCGTCGCGTCGATGGTGGGCCCCTGCCATTGCCCTCCGGAGCGGAACAGGAGGGAATTATTGAACTTGCGATCCGCGGTCAGAACCCAACCGGCGTTCTGTTTCGAGGCCTCGGTCTGAAAGTCCCACAGCAGCTTGCCGCTGGAGATGTCGCGCGCCTCGAGCGTTCCGTTCGTGACACCGATCAGCACGACGTCGCCAGCAATCGCCGGCGACGAAAACATGTACGCCTTGTCTTCCTGCTGCAACACCGCCTTGCCCGTCGCTGCGTCGAGGACGTGGTAGAGGGCTGAGTCGGACGTCGCGAAGAACACCTTGCCCTGCGTGACCGCCGGCGCCGTGATGACCCAGCTGCCGTTGTTGTTGAAGTGCCACTTTTCCTTGCCGGTCGCGGCGTCGATCGCGTACAGATTCGAATCGCGGCAACCGGTATATACAGTTCCGTCGACGACCGCCGGCGAGGACTGGAATCCAACCTGGTTGTGGATCAGCGGATCCTCACCCCCGTGGAAGCGCCATTTTTCCTTGCCGCTCGCGGCGTCGATCGCATAGAAGTAGCTGTCCCAGCTGCCGACGTAGACGACGCCGTCCGCGAAGGCGGGCGAGGCATGAACGACGTCGCCGGTCGCAAATTTCCAGCGCAGCTCGCCGGAGGTCGCGTCGACCGCATAGACGTTTCCGTCGCCGCTGCCGAAATATACCGTGGCATTCACGACGACCGGGCTCGACAGGTAAATGTCGAACGGATCGGGGATCGTCTGGTTCTTCGGTTGCCAGCCGTTGAGTCCCTTCGCTTCGAACTGGCGTTCGCCGCCGGTCATGAACTTCCACTTCGGCGCGCCGGTGCGCGTATCGAGCGCGTAGAGCTTTCCATCGTAGCTGCCGACGTAGAGAACGCCATTGACCACAGCCGGAGTCGCCGGGACCGGTCCGTTCGTGCCGCGCTTCCAGACCTGCCGGCCGCTGCGGGCATCGACGGCGTAGACATTGCCATCGTCACTGCCAAAAAAAATCACTCCGTCCTGAGCCACCGGAGAGGAAACGATTCGTCCGCCCGTCGGAAAGGTCCATTTGATGCGATGAAACTGCCGCGGGGCCTTGTCGGCATACACGCCGGTATGCGCGCTGTCGCCGCGAAACATCGACTGCGCCTGGGCGTTTATTGCCATGCAGACTGCTGCCGCTCCGAGAATCAACATTTGGGTTTTCATCGGTTATTTCCCGGCTTCGCGATGCAGTACGAGGGGTAGTTCGAACGGCCCCTGTTCATAGGTGCCGCTGATCTCGCCGGTGTCCTTGCGGAAGCGGCCCTCGAAGTTGATCCCGATCTCGTGCGATTCGATGCGCAGGAACGCGCCGTCCTGCGAAATCAGGTCGACAGGAAGGTTGTTGACCTTCTTGCCGACGATGATGAACTCGGCGCCCGCTGCCTCTGTGCCGCGATTGGTCAGGGTGAGAGTCACGTGCCGCGAGTAACCCATGAGCTCGTACTCGCCGACCCACTTGCCTTCGAATTCGGCGGCGACCGCTGTGCTGCGCACCGGCAAGTCGACTTGCGCGGATCCGGTGCGTTTCAAGGAGAACGGTGCCGAGTTGCCGGCTTGCGCGAATTTGCCCGCCATCGCGCCGGTGGCTTCCAGATGCGCCTGGATCTTTGCCGGTCCGGCCTGCGGGTCCGCGAGGACGCCCTTGACAGCGAACGCCACATCGGCGTCGTGCACGTCGATGTCGGTCAGCTGCGCGCCCTTGATATTCAATTCGGGAATGATGATCGACCCGGTCCACGCACCCGATGCGTCGTGATCGAGGTCAACGACAACGTCCAGGGGAAAATCGGGGATCTGTACGCGACCTTCCCATCGGCCCGCCGTCATCTCGGCAGCGACGCACGAAAATGACGCGATCAGACAACTCGTCAGCGCAATCAGCATTCGCATACGCGGCCCCGTTCGATCTGCGATGAGGCGAAATGCCCGTCGCCCTTGCAGTGTGGCCAGACCGCCACGGCCATGTCATAGCCCGAAAGTACTTTGGCACGCGCCCGCAGGCAAAGTGGTCGGGTTATTGATATTCCCGTTTACCCGGGCGCGCCTCGCACGCGTGATTTAGCAAGCGCTGAAATGCACGGGAATACGCAAGCGTGCCCACAGCGAGGTGAGCGCCGATCCGCGATGGGATTCACGCGAAGCGATTCAGCTCAGGTGCGTATGGATGATCGTGGCCGACAAGGCCATGTCGGCAAGCAGGCGCCGCAGGCGCCCTTCTACGTTTTGCAGATTCGCGGTCTTCGGCGAGCCGCAGAGCGAGTAGGTATGCGTCTCCGGGCCAAATGCCGCCTCGCGCGCTTCACGCGTGACGGTAACGTCGTCGGTACCGCAGGCACTGGCCCACAATCGGCGCAACGCGGACGGACCGATGCTCTGGCCATTGCGCAGCCAGAAGCGGAAAAGGGGGACGTGGTGAGACATGAGGGATGCCGCGACGATCAAGAGGCAGAGTATGCGCCTAATCGCCTGCTTAGGCACGCGCGACATTGCTCAATTCGTTCACAAACCCGGCTTTGCCGCCCCGGCGCAGTGTTCTTGCCAGAGCGATCGCAACAGGGCGGCGAAGTCGCGTGCCTGCGCGCTGGTGTCGCAGAGTTGGCGTCGCGTCTGCTCTCGCAGATCGTTGCGACCCTCACGAATGGCGCCGATCCTGCCGGCGGCAGCGACCGCACGTTCGACGTAGTCGGCCGGACTGGTGGCAATCCATGCCTCACGTCCGAGCCGTGCGAGCAGGCTCGCGCTCTGCCGGGCCACGAATGCCGTTCCGTTGCGCGCGATCACCGGCACGCCCATCCACAATGCGTCGCAGGTCGTCGTGCAGCCGGAGAACGGAAATGGATCGAGCGCAATGTCGACCTTTCGATAAGCCGCCAGCAGGTCGGCGTAGCTGCGCTCCGGTTGCAGGCGCAGGCGTCCGGCGTCGACACCGCGTTCACCGAAACGCTCGAATGTGCGCGCGCGGGCAACGGCGTCGCTGAGGAGGCCGGCGCCGAGTTCCAGCTGCGCTCCCGGAATGCGACGAAGGATCGCGGCCCAGGCATCGACGACCTCGTCGTTGAGCTTGGCCAGCCGGTTGAACGAAGCGAACACGGGCGGGCCTGTGCCGATGCGGCTGCTCTCCGGCGCTACCTGCGGCGGCGTGAAGCAGAAACGGCCCGATGGCAAGCGCAGCAAGCGCTCGCTGAAGCGCTGTGGCGAGCCTTCCGGTGTCAGCCACGCGTCGCTGATCCAGCCGTCCATCGCGGCGATCGCCGTCGTGTCGAAATAGTCGAGCCAGCACAGCTGTATCGGCGCGACGCGCTGCGCCAGCACGCCGATCCGGTTTCCGGTCGAGTGCCCGGCCAGGTCGATCACGATATCGAACGCGCACTCGCGCAGGCGCGCCAGCAGAGGTTCGTCGCCGACCTCGTGCAGGTCGATCCAGCGGTCCGCAAGCGCGCGCAGGTTCCCGCTGCCTTTGTCGCCGGAGCGCTGCAGCGCAACGAGGCAATGCTCGAATTGCCCGCGGTCGAACGCAGCCAGCAGGCCGGAGAGGAAACTTGCCACCGGACCCCCGGCAAAGCGCGGCGACAGCCAGCCGACACGCAGCCGGCGCAGCGGATCGTTCGTCCCGCTCGCGCGAAACGGTGTGCCGAACGGGTGGATATGATCCTGCACCCAGCGTTCGTGCAGCGCGTACAACGCGTCGCTATCGAGGGCAGGGTCGTAGTGAGCCAGGATCAGATGCCGATTGGCGGCCTCCGCAGTCGCGCCGCCGCGCACGAGCAGGCTGCGGTACAGCTCGAGGCCGGGCGCCACGTCGCCGCGATCGATCAGGCTCACGGCCTGCATCTCGAGCGGCTCGAACTCGCGCGGCTGCAACTGGTGGGCGCGTTCGCTCCAGGCCAGGGCCTCGCTGGAACGACCGGCCTGGTGCAGTGCGCGCGCCATCAGGATCGTCCAGGCGTAGCTGTCCGGGTAGCGTTCGAGCAACGAGCGCAGCAGCTCGTTGGTTTGCGGTTGCGCGGCATTGATGCTGAACTCGTCGACGACTTCGCGTGCACGTGCTTCGTCTGCGAGCAGGCTCGGATGCAGCACGGCGGCGAGCGCGCCGTCGGCATCTCCCTCGCGCAGCAGCGCGCGAGCGAGCACGCGCCGCACGATCGCAGTATCGGGCTGCAGCGCCAACACGCGCAGCAGCGCGTCGACTGTTTCGCGGCCACGGCCCTGTTCGTCGAGCGCAAACCCCAGGTGCGTCAGCGCCCTCGGCCGATCCGGATCGATCGCCAGCGCGGCGCGCGCTGCGTGCTCGGCGTCCGCGGGTCGTCCGAGCCTCAGCAATACGCCCGCACGTGTCTCATGCAGCGCAGCATCGTGAGGGACAAGCGCAATCGCGCGATCGAGCGCTTCCAGCGCCGTGGCATGTTCGCCGAGTTGCTGGAGAAGGACGGCAAGCAGGCAGCTCGCCGCCGCATGCGTGGGCTCCTGCGCGAGAAGCTGGCGCAACGCCGTCACGGCTTCGGCAAGGCGTCCGGTCTGCGCCAGATGCAGCGCGGCGAGCATCGGCGCGGCCGGCGATTGCGTGGAGTTTGCGGGAAACGTCGGGGACGCCATCGCGTCCTACGTTACCGGTTTCCCCCGATTCGGCAAAGCCGCGGGGGGCGCGCGGCTTTTGGCGTTGAGTGACGGCTGGCGCGGACAGCGTGCACTTGCGCCGTCCTAGCCGTTGTTCGCGATCTTGACCGACTGGCCGGGACTCAGGCGCTCGGCGCCGCGCACGACCAGGCGATCTCCAGCGGCAAGGTCGCCTCGCACTTCGACCTTGTCGCCGGCCGCCGCACTCGCGGCTACCAGCACCTGCTCGGCGGTGTTCTGCGCCGATACGCGCATGACGTAGGTCTGGTTCTGGCGCTGCACGAGTGCATCGCGCGGCACGGTAATGCTCTCTTCGCTCGTGCTCTCGAGCAGGGTGACTTCGACCGCGCTGCCGACCAGTGCGAGCGCCGGGTCGAGTGCGACGCGCACCTCGAACTGGCGGGCGCGCTCGTCGCCGACCGGAACGACGGCACGCACCTTCGCGACGCTCTCTTTTTCCGCGTACCTGACCTGGACGTCCATGCCGGCGTGGATCTTGTCTGCCAGGGCCAGCGGAGCTTGCACACGCGCTTCGATGCGGCTCGTGTCGACCAGGTGGACGATCGTCGCACCGACCTGCAGGTACTCGCCGCGTTGGGCAAAGCGTTCGGTCACGACGCCGTTGAATGGCGCGCGCACGTCGGCCTGGTCGATGTCGTGGTCGATCTGGTGCAGCTGCGCGCGCGCGTGCGCCAGCATCTGCGCATTGGTTTCGAGCGTCGCCTTGGCTTCGTCGAGCTGGGTCTTTGCGATCGCATTGGATGTGGCCAGCTTGTCGAGCCGCGCCAGCTGCGTCTGCGCCAGCGCGCGCTGCGCTTCGGCGCGCGCCACATCGGACTGGATCTCCTCGCGGCGCAGGCGCAGAGCCTGATCGTCGAGCTTGGCAATGCGATCGCCTGCCTTCACGCGCGTGCCGACTTCGGCGACGTATTCGAGCCGGCCGGCCTCGGCGCTCGCGATCTTCGCATCGTCGCGGCTGACGACGCTGCCGGGCACCCAGCGCCGCGGCGACAGGCGCGAAGAGGTTGCCGCTGCGACTTCGACGACCGCAGCCGGAGCGGCCGGCGGCTTGTCGGCCGCATGGCAGGTTTCGGCAGCGCCGAGCAGGATCGTGGCGAACGCCGCCGCGCACACCGCGCGCATGTTTACATGTTGAATTGTGGAAATGTGGTTCATAAGTATCACTCGTTTGTAGGTGGGTTAGCCGCGCAGCGGCGCAACCCACCGGAACCGCAATCGGTGGGTTACGCGCCTGCGGCGCTAACCCACCCTACGAAGACCAGCTACGCCGCCTCCACCTCTGCGTCGATCTCGACCAGCCGCGGCTTTTCGCCGCGCGGCGGAGCGATCGTCTTGACCTGCTCGCGACGCCGGAACGACAGCCGCATCAGGCTCGGCAGCAGGAGCAGCGAAAACACCAGGCTGATGACGACGCCGCCGACATTGACCGCCGCCAGGCCGCGATAGATCACGCTGCCGGGACCGGGATTGATCGCCATCGGCAGCGCCCCGAGCGCGCCGGTCAGCGTGCTCGCCAGGATCGCGCGCAGGCGCTGGTTCATCGACATGCGGATTGCGTCCTCGAGGCTCGCGCCGCTTTCCTGCGCCGTGCGCGTGAGGTCGACGAGCAGGATCGCATGATTGACGACGACGCCGACCATCATGATGAAGCCGATCATCGACAGCAGATCCAGTGGCTGGAACGCGAACAGGCCGAGCACGCGCAAGCCGACCATGCCGCCGATCAGCGCGAGCGGCACGGTGAGCACGACAATCACGGCGTGGCGCAGCGAGCGGAACATCGCTGCCATCAACAGCAACAG
>DASSGP010000189.1:0-4371 GCA_035693405.1 Rudaea sp.
CACGCGAGCGGTCAACGCGAACTTTGCCAGCGGCCTGATCGCGACCTCTCCTTTGCGCAGCGCAGCCGCTTCGTCGACCGGTTGCTGCAGCGGAGCTTCGGCAACCAGCACGCCGGGCGGATGAGCGATCGGACGCGAACCGTGCCAGTACCAGGTGAGCGCGAGCAGCAGCGCCAGCAGCCACAGCCAGCGCGGAATTGCGCTCAATCGAAGTCTGCGGCCAGCGCCGACCGCGACGCTTCAGTGAGCACGCTGTGCTCGGCATAGCGCGGATGATCCACGCGCAGCTCGACGACGGAGCCGTTCTTGAACGCTTCGACCTGCGCGGCGTCGAGCTCAAAGCGCAGGAAATGCACGGCCGAGGTTTTCTGCTCGGTGCTGCGATCCATGTCCTCGTCGGCGATTGCGACCACCGGCGCCTGGCCGTCGACGTGCAACGCAATGCGATTCTCGACGCCGTGCAGTTCGAGCAGGCGCCGCGCGCGCTCGTCCGGGTCCGGGTACTCGATCAGCATCGTCGCCTTGAGGTTGCTGCCGTCCGGAATCAGCGGATTGTACGCATCGAGCTCGTCCTGGATCCCGGCGGCCTCGAAGATGCGCTCGACGCGCAGCATCTCCTGGATCTGGTACTGGAGCGTGAGCCGGTCCTCGAACAGCAGGGTGACATGCGCGCCGATCGAAACCTTGCGCGGCTGCTTGTGCGCGAGCACGCGGGCGCGGAATGCGGGGCGCTCGCGGGCGTAGGCTTCCAGGGTGTAGAGGTCGGCTTGCGTGAGTTTATTCATTGGGCTTTGGCAAAGGCTTCTTTTTTAAAAGCGGATGGACGCGGATGAGCGCGGATCAACGCGGATAAGAGCAAGAGCAAAATGTGTAACGGACCGGCGTCTAGCGCTCCAGCGACGATGGAGAAGTGGTAGTACTTGGGCAACAAAGGATCAGTCATCCTACGTTTCTTTGCCCTGTCCGATTTTATCCGTGTACATCCGCGTACATCCGCGTTCAAAAAATAGACCTTTCAGATTCCATAAGCCTGGCGCAGCAGAGAGATAGGACTTTCCGCGCGCGGATTGTCGCCGAGCCCGTGCGCGATGTGGCTGCCGGCCATCGGGCAGTCGCTGGCGAAGTGTGCGGCCGCGATCTGCTGCACGCGTGTTTCGACCGGTTTGGCGATCTTGCGCGACAGTGCGTAGGTCTTGACCTTCACCCCGTACGTGCCGTCGTGGCCCGAGCAGCGCTCGATCATCTGGATCTCGGTGTCCGGAACCAGTGCGAGCACATCGCGCGTCTTCGGACCGATGTTCTGCACGCGCTGGTGGCACGGCGCGTGATAGGCGATCTTGCCGAGCGCCTGCTTGAAGTCCGTCTTGAGCAGGCCGGCCTGATGCCGCTGCCACAGGTATTCGAACGGATCGAAGATATGGCGCTTGACCAGCTGCACGTCGGCATCGTCCGGAAACATCAGCGGCAGTTCCTGCTTGAACATCAGCACGCACGACGGAATCGCCGCGCTGATGTCGTAACCGTCGCGGATCGCCGCGGCGAGCACCGGGATATTCTGCTCTTTATACTTTGCGACACTTTCCAGGTCGCCGAGCTCGAGCTTGGGCATGCCGCAGCAGACCTCGCGCTCGACCAGGGTCACGCCGACGCCGATGTGGCGCAGGATGGCGGCGAGATCCTCGACCGGCTCCGGCGTCGAATAATTGCAGTAGCAGGTCGCGAACAGGGCGACCTTGCCGCGCGTGCGGCCGGCCACTTGCGCCTGGTCCACGCCATCGAGGTTCTTCAGACGCTTGCGCGCGGTCGGGCTCGCATAAGCCGGCACGCGCGCGTCGCGGTGCACGCCGAGCGATTTTTCGAGCAGCTTGCGCCCGGTCGGACTGCGGTTCAGCGCGTTGACCGCGTTGACCACCAGCGGAATCGTCGACAGCTTGCCGACCGCGGTCGTCGAAGACAGAACTTTCGCGCTGAACGGCGTTTCGCCGCGCTTGTGGCTGGCCGCCTTCGCCCGCAGCATCAGATGCGGAAAGTCGACGTTCCACTCGTGCGGCGGCACGTACGGACATTTTGTCTGGTAACACAGGTCGCACAGATAACATTGCTCGACGACCTTGGCGTAGTCGGACTTCGCCACGCCGTCGACTTCCATCGTCTTCGACTCGTCGACCAGGTCGAACAGCGTCGGGAATGCCTGGCACAGGGCGACACAGCGCCGGCAGCCGTGGCAGATGTGGAAGACGCGCTCGAGTTCTGCGTCGAGCGCAGCCTGGTCGTAGAAAAGTGGATTTTTCCAGTCGAGCGCATGGCGTGTGGGCGCATCGAGGCTGCCTTCGCGGGGAGTGGTGCTCGGTGGGACGCTCGACATCTGCGGGCTCGCTGCGCTCTGAACCTCTCTCCCGTAGGGAGCACGGGTGAGGGTACGATTGATCACGAAGTCCGTCCATGGAACTCGCCTCCAGTGGGCATCCGGCAACTGCTCCTGCGTTGCTCTACCTCCGGCATCCCTGCCGTCGCCTGCCTCCTACTCAGGTGGCGCACGCGATGCCATTCATGTCATGACATCGCGTCAGCACGGCACCTTCGACCTCATCCGCCCCACCTGCCTGCGCTGCATACACGTTCACAAATCCCGGTATCGCACGTAGCGCAGATAGATGGGGCACCTTCTCCCGGCGGGAGAAGGGAAGGGCTGCTCACCCGATTTCGTTGAGTGCCTTGGTAAACCGGTTCGCATGCGAACGCTCGGCCTTGGCCAGCGTCTCGAACCAGTCGGCGATTTCGCCGAAGCCTTCGTCGCGCGCGGCCTTGGCCATGCCCGGATACATGTCGGTGTATTCGTGCGTTTCGCCGGCGATCGCCGCCTTCAGGTTGTTCGACGTGCTGCCGATCGGCAGGCCGGTGGCGGGATCGCCGACCGCCTCGAGATATTCCAGATGACCGTGCGCGTGGCCGGTCTCGCCTTCGGCGGTCGAGCGGAATACGGCGGCGACATCGTTGTAGCCCTCGACGTCGGCCTTCTGGGCAAAATACAGATAGCGGCGATTCGCCATCGACTCGCCACCGAACGCGGCCTTCAGATTGCCTTCGGTCTTGGAACCTTTCAGATTGCTCATGACGCACCTCTTGCTTTGGCGGAGGAAAACATGTCCCAACAAGCTGGAGTCATGCGAGTGAGTCCAGCAATACGTTCCGGCCGCGTGCGCGGCGGATAAGCGCAGCGTAGCGCGCGCGCGCCGCAGATAAAAATTGATTGTTACGATCGTTACGATAGGCGGCGTCTATTGCAGATCGCGCTCCTTCTGGCGCCCGCTTCGCCGCGACGGGGCTTCGATTCTCGCCTGCCGCGCGGAGGCGGTGACCGTGCGCGCATCGAGCAATCCGAGGGGCAGCGTGCGCAGCACGGCGGCGAGTTTCTTCAGGAACGGCCCCATCGCCGAGCTCCTGCGCCAGATCATTGCTATGCGCCGGCTTGGCGCATCGCCGCGAAATTGCAACAAGTGTACATTTTCCGACTGCGCAACCGGCGGCTGCACGGCGAGCATCGGCAACAGCGTGATGCCGACGTTCGCGGCGACCATCTGCCGCAGCGTTTCCAGGCTGGTGGCGCGGAAGCCGGTCTTCTCGCCGGCGCCGGACAGATGGCAAACCTCGAGCGCCTGATCGCGCAGGCAGTGGCCATCCTCGAGCAGCAGCAAGCTCTGGTCGGACAGATCGCCGAGCTTGAGTCCCTTGCGCCGCGCCAGTTCATGGCCCTCGGGCACCGCGAGGACGAAGGGTTCTTCGAACAGGAATTCGGCGTGCAGCTGGTCGTCGTGGATCGGCAACGCCAGCACGGCGGCGTCAAGGCGGCCCTCGCGCAGCTGGCGCAGCGCCACTTCGGTCTTCTCCTCGACGAGCAGCAGTTCCAGGCGCGGGAAGCGCTCGCGAATGCGCGGCACGACATGCGGCAGCAGGTATGGCCCGAGCGTCGGAAAGATGCCGAGCCGCACGGTTCCCGATTCGGGATCGATCGTGCGCCGCGCGATCGCCCTGATCTGGTCGACTTCGTTGAGCACGTCGCGTGCCCGCTGGGCAATATCGCGGCCGACTTCGGTCAGCAACACCTTGCGCGGCGTGCGCTCGACCAGCGCGACCCCGAGTTCCTCCTCGAGCTTCTTGATCTGTGTCGACAGCGTCGGCTGGCTGACGAAGCTGGCCGCAGCGGCGCGGCCGAAATGGCGGTGCTCGGCGAGGGCGACGAGGTAGCGAAGATCGCGAAGGTTCATGCGCTAGGAGCTGGGGCTGGGGGCTAGGGGCTAGGGGCTAGGGGCTAGGGGCTAGGGGCTAGGGGCTAGGGGCTAGGGGCTAGGGGCTAGGGGCTAGGGGCTAGGG